>DMTA01000192.1 GCA_003454835.1 Achromobacter sp.
ACCTGGCCCAAGCCGTGGCCGCGGCGCAGCCCGGCGACACGCTGCGGCTGGCGCCGGGGTCGTACACGGGCGCCATCGTCATCGACAAACCGCTCGTCATCGAAGGACCGCAGGACCGTTCCGCCATCATCGCCGGCACCCGCGAAGGACGCACGCTGTGGGTGAAGGCCGCGGACGTGTCGCTGCGCAACCTGACAGTCACGCGCTCGGGGCTTGACCTGCCCGCCATGGACGCAGGCATCTTCCTGGATCGCACCGCGCACCGCGCCGTGGTCGAACACAACGACATCCTGGACAACCTGTTCGGCGTTTACGTATGGGGTCCGCAAGACGCCCTGGTGCGCGGCAACCGCATCGTCGGCAACAAAGAGCTGCGCGTGGCCGAGCGCGGCAACGGAGTGTCGCTGTGGAACACGCCGGGCAGCGCGGTGGTGGACAACGACATCTCCGCCGGCCGCGACGGCGTCTTCGTCAACACCAGCAAGCAGAATCGATTCACCGGCAACCGCTTCCATGACCTGCGCTACGGCGTGCACTACATGTACACGAACGACAGCGAGATCAGCGGCAACGTGTCCACCGGCAACGACATCGGCTACGCCATCATGTATTCGCACCGCCTGGTTGTCACCGGCAACGTGGCGGTGAACAACGTGGAACAGGGGCTGATGATGAACTACGCCAACAACTCCGACATCTCCGGCAACACGGTCGATGGCGCGGGCAAGTGCGTGTTCATCTACAACGCCAACAAGAACCGCTTTGCGGACAACCATTTCTCCAACTGCGACATCGGTATCCACTTCACGGCCGGCTCCGAGGGCAACCGGATCTCGGGCAACGCCTTCATCAACAACCGCAACCAGGTCAAGTACGTGGGCACGCGGGTGATGGAATGGTCGGACAACGGCCGCGGCAACTACTGGAGCGACAACACCGCCTTCGACCTGGACGGCGACGGCATCGCCGACACGGCCTACCGACCGAACGACGTGGTGGACCAGTTGCTGTGGCGCGCGCCCGCCGCGCGGATTCTGCTCAATAGCCCCGCCATCTCGGTGGTGCGCTGGGCGCAGTCGCAGTTCCCCGCGATCCTGCCCGGCGGCGTCATCGACAGCAAGCCGCTGATGAAACCTGTCCGGGAACGGGTCGATTACCGCGGAGCAATGGCCGACGGGAAACCCGCCGCATCGCCTGACAAAAAAGGCGACGCCAAAGCCAACGCGCCCCACGACGAAAAAACCGGCGCGCATCGCGCCGAGGACGATCAATGAGCAATCCACTGGTGACGCTTGCGGGCGTCAGCAAACACTATGGCGCCCACCGGGCCATCAGCGTCCTGGACCTGGACCTGCGCGAAGGCGAATGCGTCGCGCTGGCCGGGCATAACGGCGCTGGAAAAAGCACCCTCATCAAGCTGATCCTGGGACTGATCCGCCCGACGCATGGCCGCGTCTCGCTGTTCGGCCAGGACGCGCACAGCCCCGCTGCCGCACGCCTGCGCGACCGCATCGGTTACCTGCCTGAAACGGTGGCGCTGCACCCCGCGATGACCGGCGCCGAAACCCTCGCCTTCTATGCGCGCCTCAAGCGCCAGCCGCTGTCGCGCAATGCTGAACTACTTGAAAAAGTGGGGATCTCCGGCGCGGCAAACCGCCGCGTGGGCGGCTATTCCAAAGGCATGCGCCAACGGCTGGCGCTGGCGCAGGCGCTGCTGGGCGCGCCGCGCATCCTGCTCTTCGACGAGCCCACCACCGGCCTGGATCCGGCGTCGCGCCTCAAGTTCTACGAGATCGTGCATGAGCTTCGCGCCAGCGGCGCCACCATCCTGCTCAGCACGCACGCCTTGTCTGAACTGGCCGGCCATGCCGACCGCATCGTCGTCATGAAGGCGGGCGTGAAGATCGCCGACGGCGGAATGTCGGCGCTGCGCCGTGATACCGGCCTGCCGATCCGCATCAGCGTCACGCTCGGGCCAGACGACGCATCCGCCCCACCCTCCTCGGCCTGGCGCCAGGTCGACGCCGGCCGCTATGAACGGCTGTGCCACGAGTCGGACAAGGTCGAAGCCATCCGCAGCATCGGCGCGATCCGCGCGCCCATCAGCGACCTGGACATCCAGGTCCCCGGGCTGGACGACATCTACGCCCATCTGCTTGAACGGGAAGACGCATGAACGCCGTAAGCACAATTATCGGCAAGGAAATCCGCGACGGCCTGCGCAATCGCTGGGTCCTTGCCACATCGCTCCTGCTGGCCGCGCTGGCGCTGGCCCTGGGCCTCTTGGGCAGCGCCCCCACCGGCGCGGTCAAGGTCGACCCGCTGACCGTCACGGTGGTCAGCCTGTCCAGCCTGTCCATCTTTCTGGTGCCGCTCATCGCGATGCTGCTGGCCTACGACGCCATCGTCGGCGAGGTCGACCGCGGCACCATGGCCCTGCTGCTCAGCTACCCGGTGTCGCGCTGGCAGGTCATCATGGGCAAGTTCGTCGGGCACCTGGCCATCCTGGCCATCGCGACCGGCGCGGGCTATGGGTCGGCGGGGCTGGCGCTGCAGTGGGTCTATGGCGGCATGGACGCCGGCGCCTGGCGGCCCTTCGCCATGCTGATCGGCGCCAGCGTGCTGCTGGGCGCCAGCTTTCTGGCAATGGGCTACCTCGTCAGCACGCTGGTGCGCGAACGCGCCACGGCGGCGGGCATCGCGTTGGGCGTCTGGCTGTTCTTTGTCGTCATCTACGACATGGGCCTCCTGGGCGTGCTGGCCGCGGACCAGGGTCGCCACGTCACGCCGGGCATGCTCAATGCGCTGCTGCTGGCCAATCCGTCCGACGTATACCGCCTGCTGAACCTGACCGGGTTCGAGAACATTTCCATGTACGCGGGCATGGCCGGCGTCAGCGATCAGGCCCACATGCCCGTGCCGCTGCTGGTGGCCGCGCAATTGCTGTGGATCGCCGTGCCGTTGCTGCTGGCCGCGCTCTGCTTCCGGAGGAAACAGCTATGACGCTGAAACGTTGGGCCGCAATGACGGCCTTCTCGGCCATCCTGCTGGCGCTCTCGGCCTGCGGCGGCGATGAGCCCGCCGCGCCGCCCCCCACGCCCCAGGCCGTCTCCGCCGAGGCCGTCGGCCATTACTGCGGCATGATGCTGCTGGACCATGCGGGACCGAAGGGCCAGATTTTCGTGAAGGGCCGCGCCGCGCCGGTGTGGTTCTCGTCCATCAAACAGGTCTTCGCCTACACACTGTTGCCCGAAGAACCCAAGGGCCTGGCCGCCATCTACGTCAACGACATGGCGGCCGCCGGGCCCGATGGCGCGGCGGATCTGAAAGCGTGGGTCGACGCGCGCCAGGCCTTCTACGTCATCAATTCCAGCTTCATTGGCGGCATGGGCGCCGAAGACGCCATGCCGTTTTCGGATCAGGTCCGCGCGCAGGCTTTCGCACAGACCCACGGCGGCCGCGTCGTGCGCTTTGCCGACGTGCCGGAGGACTACGTGTTTGCCCAATAGCGCCTATTCCATCCGACTTGCCTCATGCAACGCTAGCCTCATGCACGTAGGCCTAATACGCGTAAGCCTGTGCGTCCATGCCTCCTGCACTCAAGCCTATCGCGCCTTAATCAGTTGATATCGCCATGAACTCTCCCGCCCGCCGCCGCTTCCTAGGCATCGTTGCCGCGTCTTCCGCGCTGGCTCTCACTCCCGGCTTTCTGCGCCGCGCGCAGGCCGCCATCGCGCCGACGCGCTGGCAAGGCGTGGCGCTGGGCGCGGACGCGGAACTGCGGCTCTACCATCCCGACCGCCGGGCCGCCGAACAGCTCATCGAACGGGCATTGCAGGAACTGCGGCGGCTCGAGGGCGTGTTCAGTCTGTACCGGGACGACAGTGCGCTGTCGATCCTGAACCGACAGGGATATCTGGCCGATCCGCCCTCGGATCTGGTCCGGTTGCTCAGCGAGAGCAGGCACTACGCGGAATTGACCGGCGGCCTCTTTGACCCGTCCGTGCAGCCGCTGTGGCGCGTGTACGCGGACCACTTCGCGCAAACCGGCGCATCCCCCGGCGGCCCCGCGCAAAACGATATCGCCCGGGTGTTGAAGTCCGTGTCGTACAAGAGCATCGAAATCGACCCGCAACGCATTCGCCTGCAGCCCGGCATGGCGCTGACCCTCAACGGCATCGCGCAGGGCTACATCACCGACCGCGTGACGGACCTGCTTCGCAACGCCGGCCTGGAACGCGCCCTGGTCGATATGGGCGAGATACGCGGACTGGATACGTCCGCCAACTTGGAAGGCTGGCGCGTCGGGCTGGCCGACCCCCTGTCACCGGACCAGATCCTGACGCAGGTGCCGATCAGCAATCAGGCGCTTGCCACGTCCGGCGGCTATGGCACGCCGCTGGATGCCGCGGGACGGTATTCGCATATCTTCGATCCGCACACCGGACGTGCGCGGCCGCTCTACCGCAGCGTGTCGGTCATGGCATCCACGGCGACGGCGGCGGATGCGCTCTCCACGGCGTTCTCCAACATGCCGCTGGAACGCACCGCGACCCTCGTGCGCCGCCTGGGAGTTCGCGCGTGGATCGTGTTGCCTGATGGCGGGCTGATTGCACAGTCCGCCGAGACCTGATCGCGCCACGATCGCCACGTCATGGTCTGAAGGGGCCGCGCGGCACGGCTGCCTGCACAAGAGACGCGCACAGGGATATCGACCCCGGCCAGGCCGATTATTCCTCTCAGCGTAATAAAGAAGTGCACAAGCAGGCTATTCCTCAAAAAAAGGTTCGGTTCCACACTGGCGGCACGGTTCGGGAATTGTCCCGCTCCGAAAACCCACCCCAAGAGCCGGACCATGAAAATCCACCACCACCCGCTGTCGGGCCATTCTCACCGAGCGGTCCTTTTCGCATCGCTGCTTGGCTTGAATGCCGAACTGGTCGAAGTCGACCTCAAGTCGGGCGCGCACAAGAAGCCCGAATTTCTCGCCCTCAATCCCTTCGGCCAAGTCCCGGTTCTGGAAGACGACGGCGTTGCCATCTCGGACTCGAATGCCATCCTGGTCTATATGGCCAAGAAATCCGGCCAACGCGCCTGGTTGCCCGAAGACGCGCGTGGCGCGGCGGCCGTCCAGCGCTGGCTGTCGGTCGCGGCTGGCGAAATCGCCTACGGGCCGGCGGCGGCCCGATTGATCACCGTGTTCGGGGCCAACTACAACGCCGAAGAGGTCATCGGGCGCGCGCATGCCGTGCTCAACAAGTTGGAAGCGCACCTGGCCGGTCGAGACTGGCTGGCCGGCGATCATCCGACCATTGCTGACGTCGCCATCTACAGCTACGTCGCCCGCGCGCCCGAAGGCAACGTCGATCTCTCGGCGTACACCGCGGTCAAGGGTTTTCTTGGCCGTGTCGAGGCCTTGCCGGGCTTTGTCCCCTTCGTCCAGACGCCGGCCGGACTGACCGCCGACGCGTGACCGCGGCCTGAGCGCGTACGGTTTGCGCCGCAGTCCATCCCCAAAAGCGAGAAGCGAAAATGGCCAAGACATCCACCAAGTTGCCCACCTGGCATGAGGGCGAAAAGTTCATCCAGGAAAAGGTCGGCGTCGCCGAACGAATGGAAGTGGTCGGCCAGCGTGTCGTGCGGGACTACATGCCCGACCAACACCGCGACTTCTACGCACAACTGCCGTTCATCGTGCTGGGCAGCGTCGACGCCGAGGGGCATGCCTGGGCGACGTTTCTTGAAGGCCGACCCGGCTTCATGTCGTCGCCGACACCAACGTCGCTCGATATCGACGCCCGACCCGATGCCACGGACCCGGCGGGCCGCGGCATGATCGAAGGCGCCTCGGTCGGCCTGTTGGGCATCGAGATGCACACGCGCCGCCGCAACCGCATGAATGGCGTGCTCGCAAGCGGCGAGGAAAACGGCTTCCGGATCGACGTCGACCAGAGTTTCGGAAACTGCCCGCGGTACATCCAGCTTCGCGATTTCACCTTCGTCCGCGATCCCGGCGCGCCCGCGTCGGCGCAGGTCGAGGAACTGGCGGCCATCGACGCGCAGGCGCGGGCGCTGATCGAAAAGTCAGACGCCTTCTTCGTCGCGTCCTACGCCGATCGTGAAGATCGCCGTCAGGTCGATGTCTCCCATCGCGGGGGCAAGGCCGGCTTCGTCCGCGTGCACCAGGACGGCACGCTGACCATTCCGGATTTCAACGGCAACCTCTTCTTCGCCACGCTCGGCAACATCCTGCTCAACGGCAAGGCGGGACTTCTGTTCGTCGACTTCGAGACGGGCGACATGCTGCAGATGACGGGCGAGGCGGAGGTCATCCTGGACTCTCCCGACATCGCGGCGTTTCAGGGTGCGGAGCGTCTCTGGACGTTCCGCGCGCACAAGATCGTCCGCAGACGGGACGGCCTGGCCCTGCGCTGGAAGTTTCAGGAAGGCGGCTGGTCCGAGAGTTCGTTGATGACGGGCGATTGGCCGCAAGCCGACGCGCGGTTGCGCGCGGCGGAATTTGCA
This sequence comes from Achromobacter sp., assembly GCA_003454835.1. Taxonomy (GTDB): domain Bacteria; phylum Pseudomonadota; class Gammaproteobacteria; order Burkholderiales; family Burkholderiaceae_B; genus Achromobacter. The sequence continues at coordinate 6,526 of DMTA01000192.1, forward strand.
ACCCGTTGGCGGCCCTTGAAAGTGCGCAGCGTCGTGCAGGAAAGCGAGTCGATCCGGTCGTTTCATCTGACGCCGGACGACGGTGCGGGACTGCTGCCGCATCTGGCGGGCCAGCATCTGCCCATCCGGGTCAAGCTCCCGGGATTGGATAAGCCGGTCATACGCACCTACACACTGTCGGTCGCGCCGTCGGATGGCCATTACCGCATCAGCGTCAAGCGGGATGGCCAGGTTTCCCAATACCTGCACGACCACCTGCATGAGGGCGACACCATCGACGCCCGGGCGCCGGCGGGCAGTTTCACGCTGGACGCGCAGACGAATCGCTCTGCGGTGCTGATGGCAGGCGGTGTCGGCATCACGCCCATGCTGGCGATGCTGCGCCATATCGTCTACGAGGGGTTGCGCAAGCAACGCATCCGGCCCACCACGCTGTTTTATGCCGCGCGCGCCAAGCGAGAACGCGCGTTTGATGACGAGATTGCCCAGCTGGTTGCCGCCGCAAAAGGTGCAGTCAAAGTCGTTCGGGTCCTCAGCGATATCGCCGATGCCCGGGAAGGCATAGATTACGAGGCGTCGGGCCGTATCGACATGCCACTGCTCAGCCGGTTTCTTGCCTTTGGCGACTACGAGTTCTACCTCTGCGGCCCCCCGTCGTTCACGCAGGCCATCTACGACGGGCTGCGCGGCTACGGCATCGCCGATGAAAGAATTCTCGCCGAGGCGTTCGGACCGGCCTCGTTAAAGCGCACGAATACGCCCCATGCAGATAAGCCGGCCCGCTTGCCACCGGCCACAGCCTCCGTGCCAATCGCGTTCATGAACTCGCTTAAGGAGGCCCGCTGGACCCCGGCGTCCGGCACGCTGCTTGATCTCGCAGAGACGCGTGGACTGAATCCTGAATTCAGTTGCCGCGAAGGCAATTGCGGAACGTGCCGCACCAAGCTGATCAAAGGCGCGGCGACCTACGTAAAGGAACCGACCGCCGAGGTCGGTGAGGATGAGGTTCTCATTTGCTGCGCGGTGCCTGCCATGCCTCAGGGCGACGTCGAGAATCGAATCCAGTTGGCGCTCTGACACGTCATCAAACCGAACTCAGGAGCTTGCCCTTGATGGCGGCACACGGACTGGACGAGAAAGGACGATTCTGCATCGTCGTTGCACTCACGGCCGGCAGCGGCAACCTTGAGCGCCAAGCGCGGCTGGACGCACGAGGCCGCAGGCTTGGCCTGACGCGCGCCGAGATCGACGCGGCACGGCGCGGGTTCAGTTTTGACTTTTGTACGTCGAAAGCGATAGCCCTTGCACTGGCGCGCGACGAGGCAGTACGCGAGCGCCGCCGACATGAGGCGATACGTGCCGGCATCGACCCCCTGGCCTGCGCCAAAATCGAACGGCTGGCAGCAAAGCTGCTTGCCCCGTCCTTTGCCAAGTAGACATAGAAATGTATGGTGAAATGCTCCGGCAGTATCCGGGGGTAGACCCGGAGACGCTCATGAGGATCCGCTGATACCGGAACAAGGACAAGGGAATGGATCGTTGGCTGGCGATGCGCGTTTTTGTAAAGGTTGCTGAAACGGAGAGTTTTGCCAAGACCGCGCGCCAGATGCACATGAGCGCACCAGCGGTGACGCGAACCGTGGCGGCGCTGGAAGCGTTGATTGGAGCGCGTCTCTTTGTGCGGACGACCCGGTCGGTGAAGACGACAGAGGCTGGTGGCCGTTATCTGGCGGATTGCCGCCGAATCCTCGGTGACATCGCCGAAGCCGAGTCTGCCGCCGCGGGCCTCTACGCCGAACCGTCCGGCACTTTGATCGTCACGGCGTCCTCCATGTTTGGCCAGATGTATGTGCTGCCCATCGTGACGGAATATCTTGATGCCTTTCCCGGTATGCGCGCGCGGACGTTCTTTGTGGATCGTCCCGTGAACATCGTGGATGAGGGCATCGATGTCGCAATCCGCATCGGCCACCTGCCGGATTCGGGTTTCACTGCGATCCAGGTCGGGTCAGTGCGCCGGGTCATCTGCGGATCGCCGGCATACCTGGATTCGCGTGGCGTCCCCGCCGCGCCTGCGGATCTGCGCAATCACCGCATCGTGGCGTCCAACAGTGCCTGGGCCTCTCCAGAGTGGCGTTTCGGGGATGGACAGAAAGTCGTCATAGATGCCGCCTTGCAATGCAATACCAACGAGGCGGCCATCTCCACTGCCAAAGCCGGCTGGGGCTTGACCCGGGTGCTTCTTTATCAGATCGGACCCGCCTTGCTGGATGGGACGCTGCAAATCGTGCTCAGCGAATTCGAAGAACCTGCCCTACCCATCCATGTGCTGTATCCCGAGGGCCGGCAGGCGCCGGCGAAAGTGCGGGCATTCGTGGACTTGGCGGTCTCCCGGCTGAAAAGTAATCCGCTCTTCAGCTGACACCTCTCCGTTACGCGGTATGGGCATTCATGCCGCCCGCTCACAGGGGTGGTGTGCGGGAGCAATGAAAAACCGGCCGCAAGGGCCGGTTTGTTGTTTGCACGTCGCGCCGATCAGGCCGCCGAGGGCGGGTTCAGCGTGGCGAGCATCTGCGTGAAGATCTTGGGGCTGGCGGCCAGGACATTGCCGCTGTCCATCCAGCCTTGTTCGCCGTCGAAGTCAGCGACCAGACCGCCCGCTTCCAGCACCATCAGGCTGCCGGCAGCCACATCCCAGGGCTTCAGGCCCACGCCGCAGAATCCGTCCAGGCGGCCGCTGGCCACGTAGGCCAGGTCCAGCACGGTCGAGCCCAGGCGGCGCACGCCGGTGGCGCCTTCGGCCATCTGGCGGAAGCGCTGCGAGCCCTGTTCGGGATCGCCGGCGTTGGGCCAGTGAGCGCCCAGCAGCGCGTCGTGGTAGCGGGTGCGACCCGAAACGCGCACGCGGCGGTCGTTCAGGAACGTGCCGCTACCCCGGCTGGCGGTGAACAGCTCGTTGCGCGAGGGATCATAGATGACCGCTTGCGTGACCTGGCCTCGCTGCGTCAGCGCGATCGACACGGCGTAGTTGGGCAGGCCGTGGATGAAGTTCGTGGTGCCGTCCAGCGGATCGATGATCCACTGGAATTCCGCCTGGTCGGGACCCTGCAGACCGAACTCCTCGCCCAGGACGGCGTGGTCCGGGTAGGCTGCGCGCAGCGTTTCGACGATGGACTCTTCGGCGGCCCGATCGACTTCCGTGACATAATCGCGCGGCCCCTTGCGAGCCACGCTGAGTCGTTCCAAATCCATGCTGGCACGGTTGATAATGGTGCCGGCACGCCGGGCCGCCTTGATGGCGATGTTGAGCATCGGGTGCATAAAATTCCGTACGTATGCGATGAGTTGGCTTGATGATAGGCCGCTTGCCGCCCCCCGGCGCGCCGTCGCCCCCGCGGGGAAATCGACTCAAAAAACCAGGAAGGCACGAAGCCAAACGTGCCATTTTAAATGACTCAAGCATTTTCACGTGTTCGCTTCGTAATGGTGAACCCCAGCCACCCCGGAAACGTCGGTTCCGCGGCCCGTGCGATCAAGACGATGGGCTTCTCGGAACTGGTTCTGGTGGACCCCAAATTCCCGGATGTAACAAGCCAGCCGGAGGCCGTGGCGCTGGCCAGCGGCGCGCTGGACGTGCTTGAGAACGCCCGCATCTATCCGTCGCTGGAAGAAGCCCTGGCGCCCGTTACGCTGGCATTTGCCCTGACCGCGCGCGTTCGCGACCTGGGTCCCCCGCCCTGCGACATCCGGCAGGCAGCCGACCTGGCCTGCGCCCACCTGGCGGACACGGCCGAGGGCGTGACCGCCGTTGTGCTGGGCACTGAGCGCGCCGGTCTGACGAACGCACAGATCGCGTTGTGCCACCGCATCTGCCACATCCCTGCCAATCCCGAGTACAGCTCGTTGAATGTCGCCCAGGCGCTGCAATTGGCCGCCTGGGAGCTGCGTTACGCACTGCTTGTGGATCAGGGCGCCGAGCTCTTGCCCCGTTCCACCGCCCAGGAGCCCTCGCGCGGCGCGGAGCCGGCTTCCAGCGAGGCGGTCCAGGCATTTCTGGCGCACTGGGAAGAAGCGCTGGTCGGCGTGCAGTTCCTCGACCCGGCCCATCCCAAGAAATTAATGCCGCGCATGCGCCACCTGTACTCCCGCCTGGCGCTGACCCGCGACGAGGTCGACATGATGCGCGGGGTCTGCACGGCGATGCTGAACGCGGCCAAGAAGAAGTAGCGGGTCCGAAGAACCGGCTGGATTCGCCCTGCGCGTGCAACGCATGAAAAAGGGACGGTCCATGACCGTCCCTTTTCACTATGCCAACTGCCGGCGTGTAACCGGCAGAGACGCCGATCAGTCCACCGTCGCGCCCGAGGCCTTGATCACAGGCGCCCAGCCTTCGACTTCCGACTTGATGAATTGGCCGAATTCGGCCGGCGTGGTCTTCACGCCCACGGCGCCCAGCTTTTCAAAGCTGGTCTGCACCGAGGGCTTGTCCAGCGCCTGCTGCATGGCGGCGTTGAGCTTGTTGATGACTTCCGGCGGCGTGCCGGCCGGGGCCAGCAGGCCGAACCACGACGACACGTCGAAGTCCGTGAAGCCCGATTCCTTCATGGTCGGCAGATCCGGCGCGCTCTTGGAGCGGTCGGCGGTGGTCACGGCCAGCGCCTTCAGCTTGCCCGATTGGGCGTGCGGCCAGGCCGACGGCATGTTGTCGAACATGAACTGCACCTGGCCGCCGATCAGGTCGGTCATGGCCGGCGCGCTGCCCTTGTACGGCACGTGCAGGACGTCGATGCCCGCCTTCATCTTGAAGAGCTCACCCGCCATATGAATGGAGGTGCCGCTGCCGGACGAGGCGAAAGCCAGCTTGCCCGGGTTCTTCTTGGCGTAGTCGACCAGTTCTTGCACGGACTTCACCGGCACCTGGGGATTGACCACCAGGATGTTCGGGACCTTGGCGCCCAGGGCGACCGGGGCAAAGTCCTTCGTCAGGTCGAACGAAACGTTCTTGTACAGGGTCTGGTTGATCGCGCTGGTCACGGCGACGAACAGCAGCGTGTAGCCGTCCGGCGTGGCGCGCTGGACCTGATCGGTCGCGATGTTGCTGCCGGCGCCCGGCTTGTTTTCAACCACGAAGGATTGGCCGAGCGACTCGGTCAGTTCCTTGGCCATGATGCGGGCGATCACGTCGGTGGTGCCGCCGGCCGAGAAACCGACCACGATGCGGACGGGCTTGTCGGGATAGGCGGCGTGGGCGGAACCCATTGCAAATGCGCTTGCGGCGGTGGCCAGAAGGGTGGCGGCCAAACGCCGCATGCCAGGCTTGTGACCTGTAGTCATAGTGTCTCCGTGCAGGTACTGTCCATTAGATGGACGATTTGAATTATTGGATGAACGCATTCTGCGCTATACATGCGGTGGCCATCAAGGTAGAGTCCACCCTACGGACGATGGTTTTCCCTTGTCCGTTCGTTGATAACCCTTAGTTTTCAGAGATCTGCATGCAAGACAGCGATGCCGCGGCCGCCGGCCCACGTACTCTGCGACGCGGCCTCGCCGTTCTGGCCGCCCTGCGTGACCAGGGACCGGACGGCCTGAGCGTGACCGATATTGCCCGGTTGACCGGCATTCAGCGGCCCACCATCTACCGCCTGCTGGCCGCGCTGCTCGACGCGGGGCTGGTGCTGCCCGTCGCGGGCACCAAGAAATACCGCGCTCAGCTTGCCGTCGACCCGGACACCCGTTCCCGCGATCCGCGCGTGCGCCAGCTGCTGCCCGTGCTACGCCGCCTGGCCGACCGCACCGGCGACGCCGTGTTCCTGGTGGTGCGCGAGGATGACGACTCGATCAGCCTGCATCGCGAGATCGGCAGCTATCCCGTGCAGATCCTTGCGACGTATGCCGGCA
>DMTA01000025.1:0-5443 GCA_003454835.1 Achromobacter sp.
CCCCCGCACTGCCGCAGCCCGCACCCTGCCCGGGTCCTGTGGACATGGCGCTGACCCACGCCGCCTGCGACAGCGCCGATTCGCGTCCCGCTTCCGCCCGCGCCGCGAGCGACGCGGTGCCCGGCTGCCATTGCAGGATCTTGCGCGCGCCATCCTGCGCGGCAAGCGTCACGGAATGCTGCGCGGCGACCACCAGGGAATACGTCAGGATCCCGTAGAACACCAGGAAGAACACCACGAATACCAGGGCGAATTCCACGGAATAAGCGCCGCGCTGAAGGCGGCCAGCCCCAGATACGCGGCATAGGGAATCTGGCGCGCGCGGTTGCTCAATGCCCAGATGCCCGACACGGCCAGATACAGCAGGCTGTGCAGGCCAGCCAGCACGCTCGCGAAGACCAGCGTCACCATCAGCGGCGCAAAGCCCAGCAGCAGCCCGAGCACGGCGATGGCCTTGATATCGCCCGCCCCCATCAGACGCCAGCGCCAAAGCGGCAGGAATAGCGCCGCCGTCAGAAAACCGGCCAGCGTCGGCAGCCATCCGCTCCATCGCGGCGGATAGGCCCAGCCGGGCGCCAGCAAGGCGGCCAGCAGCCAAAGCAGTTGCGCCGCGAGTCCCGCGACGATGAGCCGGTTGGGGACGCGGCGATGACGCAGATCGCCATGGATCAGCGCCAGAATCCAGCATGTGAACAACAGCCACCACAGCAACACCCCTGGATACAAGGCTAGACCTTCCAAAAATCCGGTAACTCGACAGGCGCGCCATGGCGGACGCAGCCCCCCTGCAATCAAACAGTGCCGGGCTGCGGCGTTGCGCCGCGGCGGTCAGGCCACCGAGCCGCCACGGCGCGTGTCCGCTCGCGCCTCAGCCGGCGCCGCCTGCCGGCGGGGTGGTGCCGGTACCTGCCTTGGCGTTGTCCAGCTTCGTGCCAAGGTCCTCGAACATGCCTTTTAAGGAACCGGTAAAGGCGCCCACCGCCACAATGAGGGCCACCGCCACCATGCCGGCGATCAGCCCGTACTCGAGGGCGGTGATGCCATCTTCGTCATTCCAGAACCGCGCAAGTGTTGCTTTCATATCAAGCTCCATGGGCATCGATTGAAGGGTCCCGCTAACCCGGCCCCGGCGAGGCCCCCGGGGATCTCCCCGAAACCTCGCCAGGCGCCGATTCAATGATTGAGTCGATGCGCTGCGCCATGCGCGCGCGAAAGCGTTGCGAAGCCCGCTGCAGATGCCAGCGCATAAGCAGCAAGGTAACGATGGACAAGGCGAATGCGATATACGGCAGCATGGCGCCTCCGATATACCCGCCGGCCGGGTCATTGGCGGCGGTACAGATAACCGCGCCGGCGGCCGCGCCCGTGTAATGCATGCCGCATACCGCGACGGCCATCAATATGGCGGCGCCGATGCGCTGGCGTTCGTTTTGCGTATTAAATGCGAGCCAGAGCGCGGCAGTGGCCGCAATCACGGCGATCAGCACCGATAACACCACGAGCGGCAGATTCCAGAGCAGCACCGCCGGCATGCGCGCGGCGCTCATCCCGACATAATGCATGGACGCGACGCCGAAGCCCGCGGCGCAGCCGCCGATCAGGCACCGAATAAAAGTGAACCGATCCCGGCCGACATACCAGAAGGCCCAACCGGAAAAGCCGGCGGCAACCATAAAGCTGAGTATGGTCAGGCCTGTCTGATAACCGACTTCGAAAGGCAGGTTCTGAGCCAGCATGCCAATGAAATGCATGCTCCAGATCCCCACGCCGCCCATCGCCACCGCGCCGATGACGACATAGCCGAGGCGGATCTCGCCGTCCTGCGTTTCGGCGCGGATGCCCGCCGCCGCCAGCAGGGCAACGTACGAGCCCAGGGCTGCGATCAGGAACGACAGCGCGACCAGGCCGCTATTGAAGGAGAGCGGGACGACGTCGCCCGGGCTCATGAAAGCTCCTTGTATGGCGACCAGCGGCGGTTTTCCGCGGCCGGCGGGTAATGCCAGTACGTCTCGCAGTATTTCCCAGCCATTTGAATCTCCGGGGCGGGTCCACACATTTTGCGTTTTTTTGATACGTAGCCTTAGTTTATATATTGCTAAATCATACGCATCAGGGTTTCCACTGAATTTCGCAATGTTGCGACACACCAGATGTAACGGATACTCCAAACTTCGAGGGAATCGTATAAAAACCGCTCGAATCTCGCTTATCTTTCAGCGAAATAATTAATGGGGACATTGGATTCAACCAGCACAAGGCACATATTGCACGTCATACAACCTGGGTTTGAAATTTATTGTCATTGTTCAGACAATACTGGCACCATATAAACCGCGTTAAACGCAACTGTCCATTACTGGTGACGCAACGCTTTACCACTCGATACGCGATCTTCATCGGCTCGGCATTCACATGAGCAGGCAGAAATGAAAGATAAAAAGGGCACACGAGTGAAGATTCAGGGCGGGCCGTTGGCCCTGGCCCTGTTTTGCCTGATGGCAACGGGCTCGCCTGCCCGAGCGGAGGGGCCGTTGCGGGGCAATCCCGTGGACGCCCTGCCGCGGCTGGAACGCCCGCCATCGGCAAGACAGCCGCCGCCGGTCGTTCAAACGGTCACCCCGGAGCAACTGGCTTTGCAGGCCCGGCTGGCGCAACGGATTGTGCCGCGCAACTTCGATGTCACCGGCGTGCGCGCCATTCCGTTCGAGGAAGTGTCCGCCGTGCTCGCCCCGCTGGCGGGTAAGGAAATCAGCCTGGGCGAACTGGTCGCCCAGGTGGACAAGATCACGCAGCTCTACCGCGACAAGGGCTATCCCCTGTCTTTTGCGCTGGTGCAGAACCAGACGTTCGCTAACGGGCTGGTCGTGGTGACGGTGGTTGAGGGCTATATCGCCAATGTGCGGATCGACGGCGACATCGACAATGCGCAGGATCGGCTTGAAGCGCTGGCCGCGCCGATGCTGGCCGAACGGCCGCTCAGCCAGGCCACGCTTGAGCGCCAATTGAACCTCATGCGCACGGTGCCGGGCGTCAGATTCACGCCCAGTCTGGACCTGCCCCGCCGCGCGGACGGCGCCACAGAATTGTCGCTGACCGCCAGCCGGCAGCCCGTCAACCTGAGCGGCGACATCGCGGACCTGGGCACCGGCATGCAGCCCGTGGTGAACGTCACGACGAACAGCCTGACGCCATTGGGCGAACAGGTGAAGCTGACTGCGGCGGTGCCCTTCAATACCGACGACGTTAAATATGTGTCCGGCGAAATCCGGGTGCCAATCGGCGCGAATGGCCTGTCGGTCAAGGTAGACGGTTATTACTACGACGCGCGTCCGCAGGACGACGCGATCGAACTGCTGGGTTTTGATCGCCGGGTAAAAAACGACCGCATCGGCGTCGGCGTCAGTTACCCGTTTCTGTTGAACAACCGGCGTTCACTGACTGGCACATTGGGGGTATATGCCGCCAATTCCAAAGACCGATACGAGGCCCGCGAATCCGATCGGTGGTTGCAGCAAGATGCACAGGTGCGCGCCGCCACAGCCGAAATGCGATATATCCAGGTATCCGAAACCAAAGCGACGGACGTCACACTGACAGTCGCCAAGGGGTTTGACGCCGCGGGCGCAAAAAAGGATATCTCGACCAACTATGGTTATTCCGCGACGCCGCTGCTGGACCTGGACTTCACCCGCTACAACCTGAACGCCCGGCAGACCTTTGTGCTGCCCCAGCAGTTCGGGCTGGTTTTCTCCGGCGCCGGCCAGTATTCCAGCAATATCCTCCCCTCCTCCGAACAGATCTCCTTTGGCAGCTGGCGGTTTGCCATGGGCTATCCGCAGGGGGAGCAGAGTGGGGACAAAGGCGTTGGCGTGTCGGCGGAGATCAATCGCCGCTTCGGCGTGGGCTGGACATACCTTTCCAGCGTGCAGCCCTACGCCTTGGTCGACTACGCGCGCACCTGGTACAACAACAAGGACCTGCAGACGTTGAATAACCGGCACCTGTCGTCCGTGGCGCTGGGTGTGCGGATTACCGACGACAAGCATTATTTGTTTGACTTCAACGTGGCCAAGCCGGTGGGATCGGCCACCGTCAACAACGATCGCGACGTCCGCTTCAATGCCAACTACTCGCTGTTCTGGGACGCGCTGTAACGGTCAACACTGGCCCGGCGCAGTTATGCCGGGATAATGAAAACGCCCGTTCCGACGGGCGTTTTCATTGCGCGACAGGCGCCAATGTTACGTAACGCCGCACGTAACGCCCGCCGTAACGTTACGTCGGATGAACGGTTTTCCGTAACAGTCGCAGCCTCGCCGCCATCTCAAAACATCGATTATCAGGATCCGGGGAAAAACCCTTAAATCTCTGCGTACGCGCCTGAAAATAAAGGATATTTCTGGCGTCAACATTACCGAAACCGTCGTTTTACATCGGAGTTGAAAAATCTTGGCATGGTTTGTGCATCAGGAAGCGTACCGGGTTGTTTCAAAACCCGATTCTTCCAGCCAAAGGAGTTCGTCATGCAGAACCGTACCGAGATGCGCCGCCTCCATCACGTCCTGACCGCCACCATTCTGGCCACCGCCCTTGTAGGCGCGCTGACTGCCTGCGGAGGCGGCGGCGGCAGCGGGAAGAAAACCGCAGGTCTTCCTGGAACCGATATCCCGAACAACCCTGGCGGCGGGGGCCTTGATCCCGGCGTCAACCCCGGCGGCGGGACGAATCCCGGCGGCGGCACCAATCCCGGTGGCGGCACCAATCCCGGCGGCGGCGGCACCGACCCCGGCACCAACCCGCCGCGCGTCACCGGCCTGCTGGAAACGACGTTGGGCAATACCGGCAGCGCGGTCGACAACGCCCTGCCCCTGAATCTGGACTCGACCCTTGGCGGCGTGGGCAAGGCCCTGGATCCCACCATCAAACCGGTCGCGGACACCGTGGTCGGACTCACGCAGCAGGTAGGCGCCACGACCGGCCTGGGCCAGCCCGTCGATGGCATCGTCAGGCAGGTAGGTGGCGCGGTCAGCGACCTGGGCACGGACTTCAAGGGCTCGGGCCTGCCTGGCGGTCTGGCGGCTGGCGTCGGCGGCCTGGTCGATGGACTGGGCAAGACGGTGGCCAGCACCGGCGGCTTGCTGCATGCGGAGGCGAACAATCCCAATCCCCTGACGACGGTGCTCGGCAATGCCACCGGCGCGGTGGGCGCGCTGACGGGCCCGCTGGCTGGCGAGGGCGGTCTGCTCCAACCGATTACTCAGGTCGTGGGTGGCGTGACGGGCGGTGCGCTCAACGGCCCGACAACGCCGCTGCTCGAGCCCGCGCTGGGCAATGTCGGCAAGACGGTCGACAACGTGCTGCCGCTGGGTCTGCAGACGACGCTTGCTGGCGTGGGCGGCGCCCTGGATCCGACCGCCAGCCCATTGGCCGGCAACGTGGTTGG
>DMTA01000025.1:5554-5756 GCA_003454835.1 Achromobacter sp.
GGGCGCACCGGTCGCCAACCTGTTGACCAGCCTGGGCGGCACGGTCACCAATCTGGGCGGCTCATTGCCGGGCGCCGCGCCGGGCTTGAACGGCGTGCTGCAAGGACTGGGCGGCGCGGTGGCCAGCGCAGGCGGTTTGCTGCATGCCACGCCGGGCAACACAAATCCGCTGGGCTCGACGCTGGCCGGCGCCACGGGCGCG
>DMTA01000026.1:0-4109 GCA_003454835.1 Achromobacter sp.
ACGCAGCTGCAGGCCACGGCCGGCAAGCAGGGCATCGCCGAGGATCGCTTCGCTGCCATCACCACCGGCCTGCAGCCTGACCCCAGCGTGTTGCCGCTGCTGGATGCGCAGCCGGAATTCAAGACGCCCATCTGGGACTATATGGCGGGCCTGGTGGACGACGAGCGCGTGGCGGACGGGCAGGCCGGCATGGCGCGTTGGCAGGCCGAGCTGGACCGCGCGTCGCAGCGTTATGGTGTGGACCCGGCCACGATTGCCGCGGTGTGGGGTGTGGAAAGCAACTTCGGCCGCACGCTGGGCGGGCGGCCGCTGCTGATATCCCTGTCCACGCTGTCGTGCTACGGCCGGCGTCAGGCGTATTTCCGGGGCGAGTTCTTCTCCACGCTGAAGATCATCCAGGACGAACACATTGCACCCGAGCGCCTGGTGGGTTCCTGGGCCGGCGCGTTCGGTCAGACCCAGTTCATGCCGTCCACCTATCTGCGGCTGGCGGTGGATTTTGACGGCGACGGCCGGCGCGATCTGGTCGACAGCGTGCCGGACGCGCTGGCGTCCACGGCGAATTTCCTCAAGCGCGCAGGCTGGAACCCGGGGCTGGCGTGGGGTTACGAGGTGAAGCTGCCCACGGAACTGGACACGTCCGGCGCGGGCCGCAAGAACAAGCGGCCGATGTCGTCGTGGGTAAAACAGGGCGTGACGCGCGCCGATGGACAGGCGCTGCCCGGCGGCGATACGCCGGCTGGCCTGCTGCTGCCGGCGGGCCGCAATGGTCCGGCGTTTCTGGTGACGCGCAATTTCGATGCCCTGTATTCCTACAACGCCGCAGAAAGCTATGCGTTGGCGATCGCGCATCTGTCGGACCGCCTGCGCGGCGGCGGTCCGCTGATCCAGGCCTGGCCAACGGACGATCCGGGCCTGTCGCGTGCAGAACGACGCGAATTGCAACGGCTTCTGATCGCGCGTGGCTACGATCTGGGCGAGCCCGACGGCATGATCGGCGCCCGCACGCGCCAGGCCTTGCAGGCAGCCCAGCGCGAATTGGGATTGTCGCCGGACGGGCGCGCGGGCCAGAAGGCGCTGAAGGCGCTGAGGGCGTCGACGACCACACCGAAAGGCTGAACCGAAAGCACTACCCAAAAGCATGAACCGTCCCCGCGATTTACAACTTTTGCAAAGTCGTCGCGGGCGGCAACAGCATTGCCGCACACCGCGCTTTTCCTAGGCCTATACTGATTTCCCGACTTTTTCAGCAGCGCGGCAATGAGCCTATTGGACACTTTGGCCTCGATGGCCGGCGGCGGTCAGCAAGGCGGTTCGGCCTCGCTGCTGCCGGCGCTGATCGAGCAACTGAACAAATACCCGGGCGGTCTGACCGGTCTGATCGCCAGCTTTCAGAAGGGCGGGCTGGGCGAAGTGGTGGCGTCCTGGGTGGGCACGGGCCAGAATCTGCCCGTCAGTCCGGATCAGCTCGGTTCCGTGCTGGATCCCGCCGTCGTGAACGAACTGGCGGCCAAGACGGGACAAGACACCACCTCCGTGCTGGATTCGCTGTCGGCCCTGCTGCCGCAACTGGTCGACAAGGCCACGCCGGAAGGCGCGGTGCAGCCCGGCCAGCAATTCAACCCCGCCGACCTGCTGGGCTCGCTGTCCGGCCTGTTCGGCAACCGCGGATAAAGGCTGGGCAGTCTCCTGATACGTTCGCAGCTCAAATCCCCCCTGCGCCGGCGCCTTTTTCAGGCGCTGGCGTTAAGCGCCCTGGCGCCGCTGGCGGCATGCTCGCCGCCGCTTTCCCTTAACGCCACCTTCCTGCAGCTCTGGCGCAGCCACGCGGACCTGACGCCAGAAGACTGGCGCCTGAGGTTGCGCAGCTTCAGGCGGCTGGGCTGCCGCGAGATCTTCCTGCAATGGACCGGTCTTGAAGGCGGGAGGCCCGACGACTGGATGGCGCCCGGGGCACTGCTCGCCACCCTGTTCGACGAAGCCGCGCACCAGGGCATCGGCATACACGTGGGCCTTCCGTACGACCAGCGCTGGTGGGACGTGCTGGCCCGCCCTGACACGCAAGCCCTGGCCGCCTTTCTGGACCAGACGCGTGAACGCGGCGTCGCGTACATGCGGGAATCCGGCTGGAACCAGCGCCGCGCCTTCCGCGGATGGTATCTGCCGTACGAACTGGAACAGTACAACTGGGCGTCCGCCGAACGGCAGGCGCTGCTGGTGCCGTGGCTGGACGCGCTGTCGCGCGCGGCGCAGGAGACCAGCAGCAGCGTGCCCTGCATCTCCACGTATCACAGCCGCCTGCAGGGCGACGGGTCGTTGATGAAGTTGTGGAGCCATATCCTGGACCACGTCGGCATTCATCCCATGATCCAGGACGGCGTCGGCGTGGCCGGGTTGGAGAACCTGCGTGCGCTGGAGCCGTTGCACGACATGCTGCTGGCCCGCCACGCGTCATTCGACCTGATCCTGGAACTGTTCGAGGAACTGCCGTCGGGCGCGACCGACGGCTCGACCTTCAAGGCGAGGTCCGCTGATTTCGAGCGGGTGCGCGAGCAGTGGGAGGTGGCGCGCGGTTATGGCGCCAAGCGCATCGTGGCCTTTGCGCTGGATCCGTGGGTCATCGACGACACGCCCGAGGCGCGCGCGCTGATGCAGGCCTGGATGGACGCGCGGCTCTGAGGTGCGCTCATGAAATGCGCCTCTGAAATGCGCTTCTGAATGCGCCTCTGAATTGCGTCTCCGAAATGCGCGGCAGCAGACGCGCCGCACCACGTCAGTTGAAGCTGCGCCCGATGATTTCCAGCATGACCTCGTTGGTGCCACCGAAAATGCGCAGCGCGCGCGCGTCCGCCCAGGCGCGGCCGATGCCGTATTCGGCCATGTAGCCATAGCCGCCGTAGAGCTGCAGCAGGTCGTCCAGAATGCGGCCCTGCATCTCGGTCGCGTTGAGCTTGGCGATGGCTGCCGTGGTCGGGTCCAGCTCGCCTTCCATCATCCGCGCCAGGCAATCGTCCAGAAAGACGCGCAGCATCGCGCTCTGCGCGCGCGCATTCGCCAGCTTGAAGCGCGTGTTCTGGTAGTCGATCACGCGGCGCCCGAACACCTTGCGGTCGCGCGTGTACTGCGCCGCCTGCTCCAGCATGCCTTCCTGCGACGCCGCCGCGCGCAGCGCGATGGCCAGCCGTTCGCGCGCCAGCTCGCGCGTCATGATCTCGAACGCGTTGTTTAGCGGACCCAGCAGGCAATCGGCGGGCAGGCGCACGTCGTTGAAAAATAGTTCGCAGGTGTCCTGGCTGTGCTGGCCGATCTTGTGCAACGGCGCGCCCTTCGTATAGCCCGGCAGGTTTTCCTCGACACAGAACAGCGATAGCCCGCGCGCGCCCAGATCGGGATCGGTGCTGGCCAGCACGACGGCCAGGCCCGCGTTCACACCGTTCGTGATGAAGGTCTTCTGGCCATTTAGGATGAAGTGCTCGCCATCGCGCCGCGCGCGCGTGCGCACGGCTTTCAGATCACTGCCCGCATCCGGTTCGGTCAGCGCGATGGCGCCGATCGTTTCGCCCCGTGTCATGGCGGGCAGCCAGCGTTGTTTCTGCGCGTCGGTGCCGACATTCAGGAGATACGGCGCGACCATGTCGGAATGGATGGAAAAACCGATGCCCAGGAAATTGGCGCGGGCCAGTTCCTCGATCACCACGGCCGAATGCCCGAAGTCGCCGCCCGCTCCGAAAGGATCCGGCAGCGCGCAATTGAGCAGCCCCTCATCGCCGGCCCGCCGCCACAGCGCGCGCGGGGTCACGCCGGCGTCTTCCCATTCGGCATAGTGGGGCGCGATCTCGCTCTCGATGAAGCGCTTGACCTGGTCGCGGAAGAGTTCGTGGTCGTCCCGGAAAACGCGGCGCATGATGGCCTCCCTATTTCTTGTACGCGTCCGTGCCGCTGGTCTGGCCTCGCAGCACGGGGGCCTCGGGCGTCCCGGTCAGGAACAGGCTGTAGTGGTCCCCCGGCTGCAAGGCGGGCAGCGGCAGCGCCTGCGATGCGGCCGCGCCACAGCCGGCGGCCAGCGTCGCGCTGACCGGATTGATCGCGCGCGCGGCGGACGCGCCGGG
>DMTA01000026.1:4333-4827 GCA_003454835.1 Achromobacter sp.
GCGCGCGGCGGACGCGCCGGGCTCGACGTCCTTGAACAGGATCGGGCCCGACGGACTGACGGACAACTGCCCGGCGGGGCAATCCGTCGCCAGGTTGTAAAAGCGCAGTTCAGCCTTCAGCGCGTCCTGCGCGCCGGCGTTGTCGTCGATGACGCTGAACGACAGCCTGCCGCCGTCACGCCGCGGCACCAGCGTGCTGAACGTGTCAGGCGCCACCTGCAGCGTGCCGGCGAGCTTGCCGTCGATGCGCACGTCAAAGGGCTGATTGCCCTTCACGATGGCGTAGGTGGTGGCCTGCCGGTCGGGGCCAATCTCCTGGACCGGGCCTTGCGCGACCTGCGCCTGCAGCGGGTTCACGTGCGGATTGACCACCCGCACGAACGAGGAGCCCGCCGGCGGGCGGGCGGCATACAGTTGCGCCAGCACGCCTTCGGCGGCGGCGCTGGCGGAGCAGGCCGCCAGCGTCAGGGCGACGGCGAGGGGAAAGATTGTGC
>DMTA01000415.1 GCA_003454835.1 Achromobacter sp.
GCCTGCAGACGCTGGGCCAACTGGGCGATCTGGTGGCCCAACGCCTGGGCCGCCAGCCGCTCGTCGTGGGCGACCCGGACCAGCCCCTGGAAACAGTCGCGTGGTGCACCGGCGGCGCCCAAGGCATGATGGGCGACGCCGTTGACGCGGGCGCCAGCGTGTACATCACCGGCGAAGTGTCCGAATCCACGGTGCATCTGGCGCGCGAAACCGGCGTAGGGTTCATTGCTGCCGGCCACCATGCCACCGAACGCTACGGCGTCCAGGCGCTGGGGCAGGCCGTGGCCGAGCGTTTCGGCATCAAGGTCGAATTCGTGGACATCGACAACCCGGCCTGAATCCTTAACCCCGGAGCGCCGGAGCGCCGGACCGCCGGACCGCCGGAGCGCCGGACCGCCAGAATTCCGGGGTCGACCCGCCTGAAAGCAAAAGCGCCCCGATGGGGCGCTTTGCTGTTTACGGCCGCTTGAGCAGATCGCGAATTTCGCGCAGCAGGGCCACATCTTCCGGCGTCTTGGCGGGCGCCGGCGCTTCCTCCTGCTTGTTGCGAGCCTTGTAGATGGCCTTGACCATCCAGAAGATCACCAGCGCCAGCAGGACGAAATTGATGATGATGGTGACGAAGTTGCCCCACGCAAACACGTTGGCGCCAGCCTTGGTCAGATCCGCGTAGGTCATCGGTCCGGCATAGCCTTCGGGCATCGACAGGACAAGGAATTTGTTCGAGAAATCGACCGATCCGCCAAGGATGAAATTGACGAGCGGCATGATGATGTCCCGGACCAGCGAGTCGACAATCCTGCCGAACGCCGCACCGATGATCACACCAACGGCTAAGTCGACCGCGTTGCCCTTGACCGCGAAATCTCGAAACTCTTTGACGAAACCAGTCGTTTTGCTCATAAATCCGCTCCATTCGTGATACGCCTGGGGTAGGCTGGCCTATAATACGCGGTTGCTATGTTGTTACATATTCCCGCGAACCCGATGCCGCAGAAGTGATGCTACTCGTTGAGCGGGCGCATCAACAAGGATAGGAAGATGAGTCAGGATACGCTGGTGCATGACGATGACGGTGCGGTTGATCCCAACCTGCCACCTGATCCTTCGCGACGTTTCTGGGTTACCACCGCCTGTGCTGTGGGCGGCGTAGCAGGTGTCGCAACGGCAGTGCCGCTTGTGAGCACGTTTTCCCCCTCCGAAAAAGCCCGCGCGGCAGGGGCGCCGGTTGAAGTGGATATCGGCGACATTCCCGTCGGTTCCATGAAAACGGTCGAATGGCGCGGCAAACCGGTCTGGATCATGCATCGCTCGCCCGAGCAGCTGGCCGGACTGAAAGCGCTGGATCCCCAGCTCGCCGACCCGCAATCCAAGCGGCCCGGCTTCACGCCTCCGTATGCCGAAAACGAAGCTCGCTCGCGCAAGCCCGAGATCTTCGTCTGCGTCGGCATCTGCACCCACCTGGGCTGCTCGCCCACCGCGCATTTCGAAACGGGTGGCGGCGGCGGTCTGGGCGCGGATTGGCAAGGCGGATTCCTCTGTCCGTGCCACGGCTCCACGTTCGACCTGGCTGGCCGGGTCTTCAAGAACAAGCCCGCTCCCGATAATCTCGAAGTTCCGCCGTACCAGTACCTCACCGACACCCGCATCATCGTGGGCGTCGATGAAGACAACAAGGCCTGACGCTCGCGTCGCGCTTTTTTCCCGATCTACGTAAGTAAGAACAATACGCCACGTATAGAAGGAGCCGTTACATGGCTGGCGAGAAAACCGTCGAGACGACAGGCCTGTTGGGCTGGCTGGACCGGCGCTTTCCGGTGACCTCCACCTGGAAAGCCCATCTGTCCGAGTACTACGCACCCAAGAATTTCAACTTCTGGTATTTCTTTGGCTCGCTGGCGCTACTGGTGCTGGTGCTGCAGATCGTGACCGGCATCTTCCTGGTCATGCACTACAAGCCGGACGCCGAGCGCGCGTTCCAATCCGTCGAATACATCATGCGCGAGGTCCCGTGGGGCTGGCTGGTGCGCTACATGCACTCGACCGGCGCGTCGATGTTCTTCGTCGTCGTCTACCTGCACATGCTGCGCGGCCTGCTTTACGGTTCCTACCGCAAGCCCCGCGAACTGGTGTGGATCTTCGGC
The DNA here is from genome assembly GCA_003454835.1 of Achromobacter sp. Classification (GTDB taxonomy): domain Bacteria; phylum Pseudomonadota; class Gammaproteobacteria; order Burkholderiales; family Burkholderiaceae_B; genus Achromobacter. The sequence goes on from DMTA01000415.1 coordinate 2,145, forward strand.
GTCGCGATCTTCCTCTGTCTGATGGCCGAAGCCTTCTTCGGCTACCTGCTGCCCTGGGGCCAGATGTCGTACTGGGGCGCCCAGGTGATCGTGAACCTGTTCGCGGCCATTCCGTTCATCGGCCCTGAACTGTCCATCTGGATCCGCGGCGACTACGTCGTGTCCGATGCCACGCTGAACCGCTTCTTCGCCTTCCACGTCATCGCCATTCCGCTGGTGCTGATCGGCCTGGTCGCGGCTCACCTGGTGGCGCTGCACGAAGTCGGCTCGAACAACCCGGACGGCATCGAGATCAAGCAGGGCCCGAAAGACAAGTACGGCCGCCCGAAAGACGGCATCCCGTTCCATCCGTTCTACTCGGTGCACGACCTGGTGGGCGTGGCGGGCTTCCTGCTGGTGTTCGCGGCCATCGTGTTCTTCGCCCCGGAAATGGGCGGGTACTTCCTCGAGTTCAACAACTTCATTCCCGCTGACTCGCTGAAGACGCCTCCGCACATCGCGCCGGTCTGGTACTTCACGCCGTTCTACTCGATGCTGCGCGCCACCACGGATGAATTCACGTGGGTGCTGGCGGGCGCTTCGGTGCTGGGCGCCATCGTGCTGTTCGCCAAGAGCAACCTGAAGGGCTTCATGCGCATCGCCGTCCCCGGCATCCTGATCGTCGTCGCCGTGCTGCTGCGCGCCATCGACGCCAAGTTCTGGGGCGTGGTGGCCATGGGCGGCACGGTCGTCATCCTGTTCTTCCTGCCCTGGCTCGATCATTCGCCGGTCAAGTCGATCCGCTACCGCCCCACGTGGCACAAGTGGATCTACGGCATCTTCATGGTCAACTTCCTGGTGCTCGGCTACATCGGTACGCAGCCGCCCAGTCCGCCGTTGAACCTGACGTCGCAGATCGGCACGCTGCTGTACCTGGCCTTCTTCTTCCTGATGCCGGTATGGAGCCGCCTGGGCACCTTCAAGCAAGTGCCCGACCGCGTCACGTTCCACGCCCACTGAGCCAACGAGAATAACGGACTAACCATGATCAAGAAGCTGATTGGTGCCGTGGCCTTGATGCTCACGTGTACCGCTACCTTTGCCGCCGGAGGCGGATTTCCGCTGGACAAGGCGCCTTACCGCGTCAACGACATGGCGTCGCTGCAAAACGGCGCCAAGCTGTTCGTCAACTACTGCCTGAACTGTCATAGCGCGTCCTCGATGCGCTACAACAAGCTCCGGGACATCGGCCTGACCGACGAACAGATCAAGGAAAGCCTGCTGTTCTCCGGCGAAAAGATCGGCGACATGATGCACGTCGCCATGACGCCGAAGGACGCCAAGGCCTGGTTCGGCACGACGCCCCCGGACTTGTCCGTGATCGCCCGCGCCAAATCCGTGAATGCCGGCCCCTCGGGTTCCGACTATCTGTACACCTACCTGCGCACCTTCTACCGTGACACGTCGCGCGCCACGGGCTGGAACAACCTGGTCTTCCCGTCGGTCGGCATGCCGCATGCCCTCTGGCAGGAACAGGGCCCGCGCGAGCTCACCACGGTCGCCGTGCACGAGGTCGAAGGCAAGCAAGGCGCCCCCAAAACCTGGGAACGCGTCACAACGGTGTACGATGCACAGGGTTTTGCCACGGTGAAGGCCGAGCCGTTAGCCAATCACCATGGCCATGCCACCTTCGATGCCAAATTCAAGGCCGCCAACCCGGCCCAAATCGCAACATACGACAACGACGTCGCTGATCTGACCGCATTCATGTCCTGGATGGCCGAGCCCGTCCAGACACTGCGCGTCCGCATCGGCGTCGGCGTCATGTTGTTCCTGCTCCTGTTCTTCTTTGTTACGTGGCGCCTGAATGCCTCGTACTGGAAACACGTGCGCTAACCGTAACGCCCCGCCAGGTTCCCCAGCCACCCCGTCTATCGGGGACGGAAGAGGCGGATAGGGCTGTAAGCCTATCCTGCCTGGCAATTGGGGCCAGCGCCTGCTAGATTTAGGCGCTGGCCTTTCGTTTTTCAATAAAGGACTTACCGCCATGATGGTGCTCTATTCCGGAACCACGTGTCCGTTTTCGCAACGCTGCCGCTTCGTGTTGTTCGAAAAGGGTATGGATTTCGAGATCCGCGACATCGACCTGTACAACAAGCCCGAAGACATCTCGGTGATGAACCCGTACGGTCAAGTGCCCATTCTGGTCGAACGTGACCTGGTGCTGTACGAGTCGAACATCATCAACGAGTACATCGACGAGCGCTTCCCGCACCCGCAACTCATGCCCGCCGACCCGGTCATGCGCGCGCGCACGCGTCTGTTCCTGTACAACTTCGAGAAGGAACTGTTCGTTCACGTCTCGACGCTGGAAGACCGCAGCGCCAAGCCCGACGAAAAGAAGCTCGCCAACGCCCGCCAGAACATCCGCGATCGCCTGGCCCAACTGGCCCCCATGCTGCTCAAGAACAAGTACATGCTGGGCGAGGAATTCTCCATGCTCGACGTGGCCGTTGCTCCGCTGCTCTGGCGCCTGGACCACTACGGCATCGAACTGCCCAAGAATGCGGCTCCGCTGCAAAAGTACGCCGAACGCATCTTCTCGCGCCCGGCCTACATCGAAGCGCTGACGCCTTCGGAAAAAGTGATGCGTCGTTAAGGCTGGCTGTGTAATGGGTGAAACTTCGACCAAACCGTATCTGATCCGCGCACTGCACGAATGGTGCACCGATAACGGCTACACGCCGTACATCACCGTGCAGGTCGACGAGCACACCATGGTGCCCGTCGCTCACGTGCGCGACGGCCAGATCACGCTGAACGTGGGCACGCTGGCCACCAACCGCCTGGTGCTGGGCAACGAATTCATCGAATTCCAGGCCCGCTTCAGCGGCGTGACCGAAAACGTCTACGTCCCCGTGGGCGCCGTCAGCGCCATCTATGCGCGCGAAACCGGCGCCGGCATGGGCTTCGAGGTACAGCCCTACGAGCCGCCCGAGGCAGGCGCCCAAAGCGCCACGCCGAACCCCGCCGCCCCCGAGGGCTCGGACGCCAATCCCGCCTCCGGCGACGATGACGGCGACGACGACGAACCCAAGCGCCCGCGCCTGACGATCGTCAAATAACGACCCCACGAGAGGGGCTGCATTTTTTTCATTACAATGCAGTCCCTGCGCGTGCCCCAGCACGCATCGCCGGTGTAGCTCAGTTGGTAGAGCAGCTCACTTGTAATGAGAAGGTCGAGGGTTCGATTCCTTTCACCGGCACCAAAGAAATACCCAGCAAAAAGGCCGATTCCCTGTGAATCGGCCTTTTTGTTTGCGGTGGGGCGGGCGTGCATGGCGCGCATCCGCCCCCGCCGTCTTTGTCACCCCAACGCCGGCAACAGGTTAAACAGCAGCACCATCACCAAACCCACCACCGACACGATCGACTGCACGACCGAGATCGTCTTGGTGGCTTCGCCCATCGTCATGCCGAACGATTCCTTCACCATCCAGAAACCGGCGTGGTTGGCGTAGTTGAAGAAGAGCGAGCCGCAGCCAATCGACAGCGCAAGCAGCGGCAAATTCAGAGAAGGGTCTGCACCAGCAAGCGGCGCCAACAACCCTGCGGCGCCCACGATGCCGACGGTGGCCGAGCCAGTCGACACCGACAGCAGCATTGCGATCAGCCAGCCCAGGATCAGCGGCGGGAACGCAAATTGGTGCGTCAGGTGCACGATGGCGTCGCCGACCTTGGCGTTCGTCAGGACCTGCTGGAAGGCGCCGCCGCCCGCGATGATGAGCATGATGCCGGCGATCGGTTTCAAGCTCTGGCCCAACGCGCCGCGCAGCTTTTCCGGATCGCCGCCGCGCATGAAGACCAGCGTCACGGCCGCGAATAGCACGCCCAGCAGCATGGCGACGACGGGATTGCCCAGGAAGGCGGCCACGTGCGTCACGCTGGAGTCCTTGGGCAGCAGCATTTCGGCCACGGCATGGACCAGCATCAGCAAGGCCGGCAGCAGCGCCGCCAGCACGCCCAGGCCGACGCTGGGCGCATTCTGGCCCGCGGGGCTGTCGGTGGAGGCGGTGAACTGTTCAAGCAGCGCTTCGTCCGGCCGCGTCGTCATGCGCGGAGCGATGAACGCGCCATACAGCGGGCCGCCGAAGATCATGGCTGGCAGGGCCGCGATGAAGCCGTAGATCATGGTCGGGCCAACCGTGGTCTTGAGCGTGGCGATGGCGGTCAGCGGGCCGGGATGCGGCGGCACCATGCCGTGCATCGCCGCCAGGGCCGAGATCACCGGCACGCCCACGTAGACATAGGCCGAACCCTTGAAGCGCGCCTGGCTTTCCAGCTTGCGCGCCACGCTGAAGATCAGCGGCAGCATCACCACCAGGCCCACTTCGAAAAACATGGGGATGCCGATGACGAACGCCACCAGCGTCATGGCCCACGGAATCAGGCGTGGAGAGGTGTGGCGCAGGATCGCATTGGCGAGGCGCTCGGTGGTGCCGGAGTCCGCGAGGATCTTGCCCAGCATCGCGCCTAGCGCGATCACGACGCCCACGGCGCCAAGCGTCTTGCCGGCGCCGTCGGTCAGGCTTTTGACGATGGCGCCAGGGGCCATGCCCGTTGCAAAGCCGACGCCGATCGACACGATCAGGAGCGCCAGCAGCGGATGCATGCGTATCCGCGAGACGATCAGTGCGACCAGGACCAGAACGCTCACCAGGGCGGTAAGCAGCAATTGAATGTCGAACGAAGACATATGAGAACCCAGAAAAATCGAGAGAGGTCGCGAGCCCTCTGCGCGCCATCATACGGGATCGGGTTGACGGCAAGCTTGAAAAAAGGGGCCGGTTTCGGCCGCCGAAACGCGCTTTTTCGGCCTCGCGTTGCATTCTTCCGTTTTTTTGTGCATAATTCGCCCCCTCTACCTGTTCCCCGATAGCTCAGTCGGTAGAGCGACGGACTGTTAATCCGCAGGTCGCTGGTTCGAGCCCAGCTCGGGGAGCCAAGAATTTGCAGTACCGCAGTACCCCTAAAAAAGCCCGCAACTTGTTTGCGGGCTTTTTGCATTGGGGCTCTTTGCATCAGGCCGCGGTATCCTGCGCAGGGTTGCGGCCAGGATCGCGTGCCGGTTGCCAACCCGCGCGCATCGCGTAGCATCACCCGGATCTCCGCACCTTCTGCCCCTGCACACCGATGCGTACATCGCGATCCCTGCCGCCCCTGGTATCCCTGCGCGCCTTCGAGGCCGCCGCGCGGCGGCTGAGCTTTTCGCAAGCGGGAGAAGAGCTGTTCGTCACGCAGAGCGCGATCAGCCATCACATCCAGCGTCTGGAAAAGGAATTGGGCGTGGCGCTCTTTGAACGGCGCACGCGCGCCGTCGCGCTGACTGACGCCGGCCGATCCTATTACGCCCGCGTGCACGAGGCGTTCGAGTTGCTGCGCGCGGGCACCGACGAGCTGCGCGCGCCCGCTCCCGCACGCCATACGCTGCAGATCGGCTTGCTGGCCTCGTTCGCCACGCGCTGGCTTGCGACGCGCCTGCCCGCGTTTGCCGCCGCGCATCCCCACATCGATCTTCAATTGCAACCCGACATCGCGCTGGCAGACGTGGCGGGCGGCGAAGTCGACGCCGCGATCCGCTACGGCCGTGGCCGCTGGCCTGGCGTGCGCAGCACGTTGCTGATGACGGAACGCCTGTCGGTCGTGTGTGCGCCCGCGCTGGTGGCGGGCAGGAAACGGCCAAAAACGCCCGCAGACCTGCTGCGCCACCCGCTGCTGGTCTCGCACGCGCGGCAGCAGTTCGAATGGGACGCCTGGGCGCACCGCTACGGATTGGATCTGGGCGCCGCCGGCACTGTGCGCCTGCATGACTACAACATCGTCGTCGAGGCCGCACTGGCCGGGCAGGGCCTGGCGATGGGCCGCGAACGGCTGATTGCCGCACACCTGGCGAGCGGGGCACTGGTCGAGGCGCTGCCCGGTGCGGTGCTGGAAGATCCGCGCATCGGCTGGTGGTTCGTCACACCGCGCGGCACACCCAGCGCACCCGTCCAGGCATTGCACGACTGGCTGACGCAGACAGCCCAGTACACGGGTGTCTGACATCCGTGTAGCCGCGCTTGATTACGAATGGCTGTCTCTTGCGTGTCAGACACCGGCCTACGCCCCGCCCAGCAAAAGACGCATTAGTTTTACTCATACGTACCAAGCAAGAATTGATTGGTCATGCCGCGCCGCGGCCGATAGCATCGGGGAAGCGTCAAGACGCGCTTTCCCCTTTGCTTGCCCTTCCTTCATAGGTGATCCGATATGACCCAAAGCATTTCCGCCCGCGTTGCCGAACTTGGCCTGGTCCTGGAAGCGGCCGCCGCGCCGGCCGCGAACTACGTCCCCTTCGTCCAGGAGGGCAACCTGCTCTACATCTCCGGCCAGATCTCCCGCAAGGACGGCAAGGCGGCCTACCTGGGCCAATTGGGCCATCAGGTGTCGGACGCCGACGGCGTTGAGGCTGCACGCGCCAGCGCGCTGGGCATCCTGTCGCAGATCGCCGCCGCCACGGGCGACCGCCTGGATCGCGTGGCGCGCGTCGTCAAGCTGGGCGTGTTCGTTGCCAGCGCGCCGGACTTCAATCGCCAGAGCGCCATCGCCAATGGCGCTTCGGACCTGATGGTCGAGGTGTTCGGCGACGCCGGACGCCATTCGCGCAGCGCCGTGGGCGGCGCCGCGCAGCCGCAGGGCGTGTCCGTGGAGGTCGAGGCCGTCATCGCGCTGACCCCCGCCTGATCCGGCCGACGGACCACAACCGCCAGCAACCGACAGGAACCGCCATGACCGCACCCCTGACCCCGAGCGCCGTGCAGGCGCTACGCGTCCTCGCGCCCGGCACGAAAAGCACCGTGCACTTCAATCACGCCGGCGCCTCGCTGCCTTCAGAAGCCACGCTGCAGGCCATTCATGCGCATCTGAAGCGCGAAGCGGCGCAGGGGCCGATGGAAGCGGGCGTGGCGGCGCGCGATCTCATCGAAGCAGCCCGCACACTGGCCGCGCAGTTGCTCAACGCGCAGGTTGAAGAGATCGCATTGACCGGTGGCAACTCGCCGGGTTGGGGCGCCGCATTTGCGGCGCTGCCGGCGTGGCGGCCCGGTGATCGCATTCTGGTTGGTCGCCACGAATGGGGCGGCAATCTAGCCGCCATGCGCCTGATCGCGCAGCGCGCCGGCGCAACGCTGGAGACCATTCCCTCGGACGACAGCGGCTGCGTGGATGCAGAGGCGCTGGAAGCCATGGTGGACGGCAAGGTGCGGCTGATCGCGCTGACCTGGCTGCCTGCCAACGGCGGCCTCATCAACCCGGCCGCCGCCATTGGAAAGGTCGCGCGCAAGCATGGCATTCCGTACTTCGTGGACGGCGCGCAGGCGGTGGGACAGTTTCCCATCGACGTGCGCGAGATCGACTGCGACGTATTGAGCGGCGCCGGTCGCAAGGCGTTGCGCGGACCACGCGGAACGGGTTTGCTGTATGTGCGCCGCGAGTTTCTGGATCAGCTCACGCCCGCTTTCGTGGACACCCATTCCGCGCCGCTTGGCAAGGACGGCGAACCCATGCTGCGCGCCGATGCCGCGCGCCTGGAGTCCGCGGAGAGTTCGCTGGCGCTGAGTTGTGGACTTGCCAATGCCCTACGCGAAGCGCTGGATATGGGCTTGGACACCATTCGCGCCACCATCGACGCCAACGCCCAGGCGCTGCGCACCGAACTGTCGGCCATCTCCGGCATTTCGGTGCTGGACCAGGGGCGCGACAAATCCGGGCTGGTCGCCTTCAACATCGCCGGACACGACGCGGCCGACGTGCAGCGCACGCTGGCCGCACAGGGCATCACCATCGGCAGCAACGGCGTGCCCTATACGCCGCTGGACATGCAGGCCCGCGATCTGGACCGGGTCGCGCGCGCGTCGGTGAGCTATCTGACGAGCGGCGACGAGATCGATCGCCTTCTGGAAGCCTTGCGCAAGCTGGCCGCATAGCGCGTGCGCAAACGCGGCGCTGACGTGCGACAGCCGCGCGGCGGCGGACAGGACCCGTGTTACGCGGCCTTGCCCGCCGCCCCCGCGCGCTTCGTAAACGGCGACCATTTCGTGAACACGAGCAGATTGCCCAGCATCACCAGCGCCAGGCCGGCGAACGCGTAGGGCGTCCAGCGGTAGCCTTCGACGACGGTCGATATGCTGAGCGCGACGACCGGAAACAGCACCGTGCAGTAAGCGGCCCGCGCGGGTCCCATGCGGCCGACCAGCGTCAGATACGCAGTAAAACCCACGACCGATCCCAGCACCGCCAGATAGAGCAACGCGCCCACATAGGCCGGCGAGGAATCGAAGCCGAACGGCAGTCCGGCAATCACGCAGCCCGCCAGAAGAATCGCCGCGCCATAAAGCATGCTGTACGCATTGCCCGTCAGCGGCCGGATGCCGGCGCGCTGCTGCAGGGACGACAGCATGTTGCCCGTGGAAAAACAAAGCGTGCCCAACAGCGCAAAACCCAGGCCCAGCAGCGTCTCGTGGCTGGCCTCCTGGCCCGCCAGTTCCGGCCAGAACAGCAGCACCAGGCCGCAGAATCCCAGCGCGCCCGCCGCCATGATACGCGGCGAAATGCGGGTGCCGAACCAGATCCGCGCGTTGAGCGCGTTCCACAGCGTGGCGGCCGAGAACACGACTGACACGAGACCGCTGGGAATCCATTGCGTGGCCGAATAAAAGCACAGGAAGTTCAGGCAGAACAGGCACAGGCCCTGGCCCACACACAGCCAGTGGCCGCGCCGGTCCAGTTTCTGCAGTTTGCGCATGGCCAGCAGCGCCACGAACAGCAGCAGCCCCGCCAGCGCGAAGCGGTAGAAGATCGACACGGGAATGGCCACCACGCCAAGCTGCAGCTTGATGGCGATCCAGGTGGTGCCCCAGATCAGGACGGTGAGCAGGTACAGGGAAAGATTCATGATGCGAGGGGCGCGGGAAAGCAGCGCGAAGAGCCGATTCGGACACCGGTGGCCGTTTGGCGCACCGGACAGCCAGTGTGCGCCCCGACGCCGCGCCGCAATTGCCGGTTCTTGCGCTTTTGTCCGGATCGGGCGCGTCACGCGGGCGCGAACGCAGTAGCATTCCTTCCCATGGGCAACACCGCTACGGCCCCGGCCGATTTCTCCGTATTCCGCACGCTGTCGCGCTCGACGGCGACGCTGCAGCGCGCCGCGTCGCTGGGCGAGGGCATGGCGATCTCGCAATGGTCACGTACCGCCCGCGAAACGCTGGGCTACGAAACGCCCGGCCATCACACGCTGTCGCTATACCTGCACGGCGGCGACCGCTCGTTTCGCGTGGGCCAGGACTCGCTGCATGGCGGCGCGGGCAAATTCTGCGTGCTGCCCGCCGAACACCATTCCCGCTGGAGCATGAACGACAACGTGCATTTCCTGCACCTGTACATCGCCCCGCAGCGGCTGGCGCGCGAAGCCGTCATGCGGCTGGACTGCGAACCCCGCACGTTGGAGCTGCGCGATCGCACCTACATCCAGGACGACTCGCTGATCGACGTCTGCCGCCGCCTGCTGGGCGCGGACTGGAACGAACCCGCCGACCGGCTGGCCGCCAGCAGCGCGGCCGAGACGGTGCTGCACCATCTGCTGATGCAGGGCGTGGCGCGCAAGACGCCGCAACCCGCGCGCG
>DMTA01000416.1 GCA_003454835.1 Achromobacter sp.
CTGGGAGGTGCCGTCCGTCGCTTGGCCGCAACATCCCCGGTCTGCATGGTGCGCTGGGCGTGATGCTGGCGCTGTATCAACGCGATGCTCGCGGCGGGGTGGGGCAGGTGATCGACACCGCGCTGTATGAAAGCCTCTTCAACCTGAGCGTGAGCCTGCTGCCCGAGTATTCGGTGTTCGGCGCCGTGCGCGAACCGGCCGGCGCGTCGCTGCCCGGCATCGCGCCGTCCAACGCCTACCCGTGCCAGGACGGCTATGTCCTCATCGCGGGCAACGGCGACGCCATCTACACCCGCCTGATGGCCCGCATCGGCCGCGACGATTTGGGACAAGACCCGGCGCTGGCGCACAACGACGGCCGCGCGCGCCGCGTGGAAGAGATCGACGCCGCCATCGGCGCGTGGACGCAGCAACGCCGCATCGACGACGTGCTGGCCGCGATGCTGGAAGCGGGCGTGCCCGCCGGCCGCATCTATTCCATTGCCGACATCGCCAAGGATCCGCACTACCGCGCCCGCAACGCCATCACGTCGATGGAATCCGCCGCGGGCGTGCAGGTGGAAATGCCTGCTGTGTTCCCGTACCTGTCGTCCAACCCCGGCGCGGTGCGCGAACGCGCGCCGACCCTGGGCCAACACACCGACACGGTGCTGGCGTCCGCAGGCCTGACCGAAGTACAGCGCGCCGCGTTGCGCGCCAAGGGAGTGATCGCATGAACCACGGACCCGCCCGCATCGAGATCAACGAGGTCGGGCCGCGCGACGGCCTGCAGATCGAGAAGACCATGGTGTCCACCGACGACAAGGTCGCCTTCGTGGATGCCTTGTCCGACTGCGGTTTTGCCCGCATCGAGGTCACCAGCTTCACGTCTCCCAAAGCCATTCCTGCGCTGGCCGACGCCGTCGACGTGATGCGCCGCATCCGCCGCCGTCCCGGCGTGATCTACACCGCGCTGGTCCCGAACGTGCGCGGGCTGGAACGCGCGCTGGAGGCCGGCACCGACGAGATGAACCTCGTCATGTCGTGCAGCGAGACGCACAACCGCGCCAACCTGCGCATGACGCGCGATCAGTCGTTTGCCGAGCTGTCGCAAGTGCTGGCCGCCGCCGCAAAAGCCGGTGCGCCGTGCAACGTGTCCTTGTCGACCGCGTTCGGCTGTCCGTTCGATGGGGATGTGCCCGCGGACACGGTGCTGGATCTCGCCGCGCGCCTGGTGGATGCGGGCGCTGCCGGCATCACGCTGTGCGACACGACGGGCATGGCGTTTCCGACGCAAGTGGCTGCGCTGTGCGAACAGGCGGCTGCGCGCCTGCCGGCCACGGCGCTGACCGTACACCTGCACAACACGCGCGGCATGGCGCTGGCCAATGCCATCGCGGCGTGGCAGACCGGAATCACCCGCTTTGACGCGGCGGCGGGCGGCCTGGGCGGATGCCCTTACGCGCCGGGCGCCAGCGGCAACGTCAATACCGAAGAGCTGGTCCACATGTTTGCGTGCATGGACGTGGAGACCGGCGTGTCGCTGGAGCCGCTGCTGGCCATCGTGCGCAGCCTGCCCGGCCTGGTTCAGCGCGATCTGTCCAACGCGCTGTTGCAGGCGGGCCCGAGGTTGGCACTGCATGCGCCGCCCGGGTGGCTGGCCGAACGGTTTCCGGCCGACGCCTGATTGAATGGTCTTTTCCAAGCAGTACCTGCTGTACTCGAACCACCCACAGATAAAACAATACCCAGGAGACAACGCATGGCCTCTTACCGCCTGCCCACCGCACTGCGCGTCAGCGCCGCCTTCGCCCTGATCACCGCCGCCGGCGCCGTCAGCGCACAGGCCGATTTTCCGAACCGTCCCGTCACGCTGATCGTGTCCGCCGCACCCGGCGGCACCACCGACATCGCCGCCCGTCTGATCGCGCAGCCTCTGGGCGCAGCGCTGGGCCAGAGTGTCGTCGTCGAGAACAAGCCGGGCGCGTCGGGCGGCATCGCCGCGCAGGCCGTGGCCCGCGCCAAGCCGGACGGCTACACGCTGCTGCTGCAATATTCGGGCTTTCAGGTCATCACCCCGCACGTAACGCCCGCCGCCGGCTGGGATCCCATCAAGGACTTCGCCCCGGTCGCCAACGTGCTGTCCGCCCCGCAAGTCGTGGTCGTGCGTCCCGACCTTCCCATCAAGTCCTTAAAGGAATTGGTCGCGTACGCCAAGGCCAACCCGGGCAAGCTGAACTATGCGTCGTCGGGCAACGGTTCGCTGCAGCAGGTCGCCACGGAGTTGCTCAATCAGATGGCCGGCACGCAGATCACGCATATTCCGTACAAGGGCACCGGCCCCGCGCTGAATGATCTCTTGGGCGGCGCTGTCGACATGACGATCACCACGCCGCCGCCGCTGCTGGGCCAGATCGCCGCGGGCAAGCTGCGCGCGTTGGCGGTCACGGGCAATGCCCGCCTGCCGTCGCTGCCCGACGTGCCCACGGCCGCCGAAGCCGGCTACCCCGACCTGATCGTCTCGTCGTGGTTCGCCATGTACGCGCCGAAGGACACGCCCGCACCAGTCGTCGACAAGATCGCGGGCGAAATCCAGAAGATCATGAAGACCGACGAGTTCCGCAAAAAGGCGGCCGAGCAGGGCGCCGAAGCGACCTTCATGGGTCCGAAGGAATTGGGCGCTTACACGCAGACCGAACTGGACCGCTGGGGCAAGGTGGTGAAGGCCGCCAACATCACGGCGAATTGATATCGGCGGGTTTCCGGTTGAAGGGGGCGGACATTTTTGACCCGCCCCGACCGAAAAAAGCCGCGCTATAATCGCGGCTCTGCCCGGCCCACGGCCGCGGCACGACACCCGAGCGGGTGTAGTTCAATGGTAGAACGGCAGCTTCCCAAGCTTCATACGAGGGTTCGATTCCCTTCACCCGCTCCACTGCTGCAATCTACAGAGATCCACGGTCGTCCAGATAAGAGATCTCTGTCGCTGATTTAGAGAATTTTCTAGGCGCGACAGTTCAGAGGGATCTGATGAATTCCGGCCACCGCCAAGCTGTTTCAGGGCCAAATTTGAGGACGATCGCTTCTTGCGCGGCCTCAAGGTTGCTCCCGGTAGTTGATCTCGATCCTGGCAGCTGCCTTGCCGATATCTGCTCCGCATGGGCTACTTAGCGTCGGTGCACCGCGATTAAAGGAATGTGAGAAATGCCGCAGCTCCAGGCTTCGGCGCCGTCCTGAGATGCCGCGGCCATACGCTGCTGCTGATCGCGCCCGCTCTTTGGGGCTGACTCGTACAGGGAACGGAGACGCGCTTGGTCTTCAAGTGGTGTCGTGTCGGTTTTGATGGGGTTCGTTGGTGTCAGGTGATGAGGTTGGATTGGGTGGATCCCACGGACGCCGTTTAGATTCAAGTCCGAGAATAGCTCTGATTTCCTCGCTATCGGGCCGGCTTCGGTGAACGAGCCAGCGAATCCCTGCATGGCCAAGCAGGTTGGAAAATGCACCAACGGCGCTCAACGTACCGGCTTGCGTGCTCAAGGACTTTTCACACACATCATTCCCGTGAGTATGTAAGGACTGAAAGCGATAGAAGATGTTGTAGAGATCGCGCAAACCACATTGCTCGGCCATCGTGTCCATGGAGGGTAATCGGGCACTTCTGCCCGCACGTCCGCTAGTTAGAAATGCGTCCGTATGATCGTTACCCCTGGCGTCGAGAATCCTACCGAGTCCATTTTTGGCATTGACTCTAAATATGGTCTTGAGCTGCTCCTTCGTAGCATCTAGGAGAAATTGTCCATTTTCAGAAGACATGGTCGCCCAATGAGCTTTGATGGCGATCTCGATCAATGATCGCAACAAAATATTGACCGCCAATTCATGTGGGCCATGGGCGAGCGTCAAGCACGAAGTTATGAGTTGGCTGCCTGTGTGAAGAAACTGCCGGACGGTGGCATCGATCTCGGGGTGGTTGTTGTCTTTGGCCGAGATCTTGGCGCCAGCAGTCATGGCTGCTGCACGTTGAGCCAGATCCGTGACGATGAGATTAGTGTCCATGGCTACACAAGTTCGAATGTTAGCCGCCCAAATCAGAGGTGCGGCTTGGGAGAGCTTAGTCTAGCAATGTGCCCGTTGAGATATCGAGGCTGCGTGTCGCAGAACTATCGATCCATCCAACTTAGGAAATGCGCGGTATGTATTGGATGGGAATTTATTTGAAGAAGGTACTTTCTGAATGCACTGATGTTGGCAACAAGGTTGACGGTCACAAGTCTTGTCCGGTCAAAGGCTGATCCGTTCATGCTCATCTACTCCATCTACTTCCGATCCCGTCGGTGGTCCAGATTCGATCACCATGAGCATCTCCATTGCCACCGGAGAGTTCGAGCGGCGGCAGATGGAGGTGGAGAGCATGAAGGGGACTGGAGAAACGGAGTTACCCACCATGTCGCCTCCGCTGCGCAGAACGGCCACCTGATCGGCATTGGGAAGGCCAGCAACGCAATTTTGTACGTTCGCTGAAGGCAAAATTGGACGGTAACGTGAATTTGTCAGGGCATCGGGTACCAGATTGGACTAGGTGAGATGATCGCCTATTCCTTCTGTACGGATAATCCTCGGTCGGATGTTCTTCATCGATCGTAGAATGAGCACATGCAAGCACCATAAAAGGTCTTCAATGTTGCGAGGATTCTACGAGCGATCGGCTCATTTAAGTTCCCTCTTGGATCGCGATCCGACGGAGGCGGTACGACAAGCGCGAGAAATCAATCTTGATGCGCCGGACCGCTTAAATTTGATGGTATTGCGAGCTGCAACCCTAGTGGATGGAGGAGTGTTAACGCGGCAAAAGGATGCAATTGAAGAAGGGCTTGCGCTATTTCGTGAGCTTCATGAATCATTTCCTAATGCTGGTATCACCTATAACTTGGCGAATGCCCTGGTCGCCAGTGTCGGAAATCCACCGCGCGATCCGACATGGCTAGAACATCAAGAAAACACAAGGGAACACCGCGCAGAGGCGAGACGGAACTTCTGGAAGGTTGCCCGAGACGTGGATGCAGAATTGGCACTGCGAACTCAGGCTTGGACAAATCTCGCCAACCAGTTCAGCAATAGCTATCGGCTTGGTGAAGCTCATGACGCGCGGCTTGCAGCGTTAGAGATTGATCCGGCTAATGGCGTCGCAGCATACTCCGCCGCCCTAGAGTTGCTATGGCTCTACGAACGAATCGATTGCTCGGAACTGACCAAAATCGAGGCGGGGTTGCTGGCGAGGGTTGCTCAACAGAATCAAGATCGGCTGGTTAAGTATGCCGGTGCGCAAGCTGCTTCCAAGATCGCTAAATTCGCCAGCCAATTCCGAGAGCCACCGCCACGGTCACCACACACAGATCCGTTCATCTCATGGGTGGAGAAAGAGCGTCTAACGCTCGCGCCTGCCGTCGAGCTTGTTGATCCCTCCCTCGGCAAACTGGACTGGCTTACGCTGCCTGGAATTTTAGAGCGAGAGCCCGACCCGGGCGATCGTCCGCCGCCAATATTCGCAATGTTTAATTTGCTAAAAAGTGACTTCATTCTTGCGCGCGATTTGGTATGGCGAGCTATCGACGAAACCATGTGGCCCCCGACGGGGCGATTCGCTGACACTCTCGACTATGCCACTTACGGTCCAGACGTCTCTGCCTTAACGTTAGCGCATCGTACGGCCGTTGATTTGCTCGATAAAGTTGCCGTCACAGCAAATCATTATTTCGAGCTCGGACAGGCTCCTCACAACGTCTACTTTGGGAGGCTTTGGCGAGATGCGCGTAATAAGGTGACTGGTGTGCGTCCCCTCTCGGAGGGTGTCGATAGGGCAATTCGAGGGGGCGCCAGCGCCCTATATGGCCTTGTTGAACTTGCTGATGACTACGAGAGCATGGTAGGCATCCTGCGCAACCACAAAGATCTCCGTAACGCTGGTACGCATCGATTTTTGGTATTGCATGACCAAGAGGATCCAGCAAGTAGTCGGCTGACACCCGAAATCGAACATCATTGTCGCGAGTCGTTTACTCAGGATGTGTTGCGCGCCCTGCGCGTCGCTAGGTCGGCTATTCAAATGCTCGCCATTTCCATTGCACAACACGAACAGTATCTGCGCGAAACGAAGGAGGGTTATGTTGAATCGCTGATTGTGCCTGATCATGACCGGATATGAGGATTTAACGGAATTGACCTAGCGGGCGGCAATATCGAGTTGGACGATTCAGTCGTCTCGGGAAGGCCTCGCGGCGGTAATAATTATCTCGACTGCTTGCTTCAGCAAATCCCACTGATCTGTCTTTAAGGTCAGCTCGCGGAGTGTGTAGCGTCCTTAAGCAGGACGGCCGACTCGGGGCGTCAAAAGGCTGACGCGCACTGGCGTTGCGGCCGGCAAATGGTCGGCGAACGACGGACGGATGGCATCCGGCCAAGGTGAGGAGCACAGCGCAGAAAGCCCACAGTCGAATGGGAAGCAGAAGCATTGAACGGCCTTTGGAATCGAATTCACTGGGCCGTTAGTTCGGATCTAAGAACAGTCCGCCGCGTTATGTCATAACACGTCGTCGAGAATCGTTGGATTGCGTCAACTATTGAATTGAGGGGAGCAAATGGAGGCGTCGCTGCCAGACAGCTTTATCTACACCGATTCGGATCGGCCGGTTGATAACTACGGTGCGGACGAATTCGGGTTCGTTGATATCGCAAGGGGATTAGCGCCGGCGTTGGTGCAGGCGATGGACCATGAAGGCTTAGTGATTGGGATCGAAGGCGTCTGGGGCTCGGGCAAGACGAGCCTAGTGAACTACGTCCTACGCGAGATCAAACGGACGGAGCGTGATTCCGTCGAGATCATTTCTTTAGCGCCGTGGCTGAGCGGGGACGAGGAATCTCTCGTCGGCACATTGCTAGAGCGTGTGGCGGAGACGGTCGAAAAGCGTGACGAACCGGTGGGCGTGAAAGAGAAGGCAAAGCGATGGCTGCGCGAGAAGAGCAAAAGTCCATTGCCTCTGCTGCTCAGAAAGTACGGCGCGCGTACCGGAAGAGTCTTGACGCCGATGCTCAAGGTTGGGGGAATAGTAGTTCCCGGGATGTCAGCTGCTGGTACCGTTGCCGAGTTTGGCACTGAAGTAATCGAAAAACTCGGGGTTTCGCCGACGAACTCTCAACTGAAAGAAGTCATCGCCGGGCAGTTGTCGCGTGCGAAATGCCGATTCTTGGTCATCCTTGACGATCTTGATCGTTTGGAGCCAGCGCAAGCCGTCGAAGTCATTCGTTTGGTGCGATCTGTGGCGGATTTTCCCAGAATCCTCTATCTCATGTGCTACGACCGCAAGGTGCTTTCCCACGCACTCGAAAGAGGTTTGGGTGTGGAGAACGGCGACCTGTTCCTGCGAAAAATCGTGCAACAGACGTTCTCCATCCCGCTACCTGAGCCTTTCGATCTCCGGATTAATTTCACCTATCACGCTACCCAATTCTTTAAGCAAATCCAGGGCCGGGAAGTCACCGATTTGGAAAAGGCCGATATCCGGGCAGCGGTGGACGAATGGGGCTACCGGCTCCGAACGCCGCGGGACATGAAGCTGGCTTTGAATGGACTTAAGTTCCATTACACGCCAGTGAAAGGCGACGTCTATTTTCCTGACGTGTGTCGAGTCCAGTTGATGCGAGTCGTGGAGCCGGAGATCTATCGCTGGATAGAAGAGTACATGAGCGAGTATTCAGTCGTTGCAACAGGCGATGGACGGGTCAATCGGAATGAGCGCATTCGCATGGGGAAAAAGCTGCGCAAGATGTTCAGCGATGATCCGGATGCAAGCCGATCCATGTGGACGATGCGTGAACTCCTCCCGGGACTGAGCGACTTCAGGGAAAAGGACCCCGCGAATTTGGTGTACTGTGGCGTGAGCAGCGCAGAGATAAGAAAGAGATCGGATAGTAAACGGGTCGGCAGTCCGTTTCACTATAGATACTACTTCGCCTTGGCGCCCGTACGGACAGTACTGCCTCAGGATGAATACGACAAGATACTGAGAGGTGCTGTCCAAGGAAGCCAGCAAGTCTTGACGGCGCTCGAAGAACTATACCGTCGCCGGCGCGTGGTGGGGGGGAATTGGATATCGCAGTTCTTCAACCGTCTCGACGGATTTAGTGGCGATGGCTGTGCCCCAGAGCAAGTGCTCAACCTCATGCTGGGCATCGCAGATCTAATGGACTGTGTTTTGCTGAATGAGAACCGTAGGAACGCGCGCGCGTTTGAGTTCGCGCGTGAGGCCGAAGGTGCATTCCAACAACTAAGCCTTTATTTGGCCGCTAGGGACAAAGCCCATGCACAGACCGCGCTCCTGCATGTCTTGGAGCATAGTCAATCGCTTGCGTGGATCGGTGGCTATCTCACGCGTTCCGAATTGCATCGACACGGGATACCCGACGGCGCGAGGGAATCGTACCAAGAGCAGCGATTGCTTGAGGGTGATTATCTGACGATGGGCATGGCGATTGTCCGTAGGCGTATCGAAGAGTGGGCGCGGGATGAACGTTTGGCGCTATCCGCGGATCTCGGCGCCATGCTGTACGGATGGAGGGATTTGGGCGCGATCGAAGAAGCGCGAGCGTGGGTGAAAGAATACGTCAAAAGCGATAAAGGTTTCGTCGATTTCTTGTTACGCATGCGCGGCTGGGCCATGAGCCATGAAGTTTACTTCCCTCTCCACAAGAAGTCAGTCGAGATCTTTCTCGATGCGGATGACATCGACGCAAGACTGGTTCGGATCGACAAAGAAAATCATGAGAACCCATTGGGGCACAGCGCCAAGATTGCAATTCGAGCCATCGAATTGGCAAAGCGTTTTTGAACGGAAAAAGGCGGACTCGCGCGAACAAGGTCGCGATTAGGACAGACATGGGCTCGACAGTTGTCGTGCTAGAGCTGCCTTCACGGATTCGCCATCCTAAATCAGGTCGTCGAGGCAGGAGCCTGGACCATCCCCAGAGTTGCTTTGGGACCATGGTTCCTGGCCATTGCTCACAGACAGGTTATTGCGAAGGTTCGACGCAGAGACGCTGTCGGCTCGAGCGAGAAGGTGTCTGTAGCTCTGGAGCGAATGTTGTGGAACTGAGGGCATGGTCGCCTATCGTCGAGATTGGACTAGCAGTCCGCAGCAGCTTCGGAATTCCTCAACAGGTTGGGACTGCTGAATTGCATCCGCCAATTCGGAGTAACTTACACCTGCGCCATCCCCCCATCCACAAATAGCTCAGCCCCATTGACGAAGCTGGACGCATCCGAAGCCAGAAACACCACCGCCTTGCCGATCTCCTGCGGCTCGCCCAGGCGGCCCAGCGGCACCTGCGCTGCCAGATGATCGAACAGTCCTTGGCGGGCTTCGTCGGGAACCAGCCCGCCCAGACCCGGCGTGCGGATCGGGCCGGGGCTGACGACGTTCACGCGGATGCCGCGCGGCTTCAGATCCAGCGCCCACGAACGGGCGAAGTTGCGCACTGCTGCCTTGCTGGCGCTATACACACTGAAATTCGCGGTCCCTTGGATCGACACGGTTGACGCCGTCAAGATCACCGACGCGCCATCGACCAGCAGCGGCAGCGCCTTTTGCACCGTGAACAGGACCCCGCGCACGTTGGTGCCGAAGATGCGGTCGAAGTGTTCTTCGGTGATGGCGCCCAGCGGCAACATGTCGCCGCCGCCCGCGTTGGCGAAGAGGATGTCGAGTTTGCCGGCGCTCTTGGCGATCTGGGCGTAGACGTTGTCCAGGTCGCTCAGCACCGATGCGTCGGCGCGGATGCCGGTTGCCGCGCCGCCGATGCTGGCCACGGCGGCGTCGAGTTCCGCCTGGCGGCGGCCGGTGATGAAGACGCGTGCACCCTGCGCGGCCAGTTCCTGAGCGGTCGCCAGACCGATGCCGGTGGTGCCGCCGGTGACGAGTGCGATCTTGCCGTTGAGTTGCTGATTCATGATGAGCTCCATGTCCTTGATGGGTTGGGTTTTCAGTCGAGCTGCCTGAGGAGATTTCCTTGTTTCGTGGCGTTGCTGACCGGGCATGGAGGTACTTTAGGGGCGTCTGGATAATGGATAAACCCGGAAAAATAGAAATGACTATGCATGTTCGTGGATAATCCGATCATCTCAAGGAGCCTTCGGCATGGATCAATTGACAGCGATTCGCGGCTTTGCCCGCGTGGTGGAAGCGGGCAGTTTCACGCGGGCGGCGGATTCACTGGATATGCCCAATGCCACGCTGAGCAAGATCGTGCAGGACCTGGAGGCGCATCTGGGCGTGCGCCTGCTTCAGCGAACGACGCGGCGTGTCACGGTCACGCCTGAAGGGCGCGAGTACTACGAGAAAGCGTTGCGTATCGTGCGCGACCTGGAAGACATCGATGGCTCGTTCAATGCCGTGCAAGGCAAGCCGAAAGGACACCTGCGCATCGATGTGGGCGGCTCCACCGCGCGTGATGTGCTGATCCCCGCGATCTCCGATTTCCTGACGCGCTATCCCGACATCCGGATCGATTTCGGGGTGTCGGACCGCCCCGTCAATCTGATCAGCGACAACGTCGACTGCGTGATCCGCGGCGGTCCGCTCGACGATTCGTCGCTGGTGGCGCGGTATATCGGCGCCGCCGATCTGATCACCTGCGCCACGCCAGGATATCTCAAACAGTTCGGCACGCCTGCCTATCCGGATGAGCTGAAGAACGGCCACAAGCTGGTCAGCTACCTGTCGCCGCAGAACGGCCGCGCCTTTCCGTTCCGCTTTGAGCGCGATGGGGAAAAGACGGAGATCAAGGTCGAACATCGCGTCGGCGTCAACGAAAGCAACGCGCATCTGGCGGCGGCGCTGGCGGGCCTTGGGATTGTCCAGACCTTCACCTATGCGGCGGGCTCCGCGTTGCAGAGCGGCGCGCTTGTCGAGATTCTGAAGCCGTGGCGGCCCCAGCCTTATCCCTTTCACGTGGTGTACCCGCATAACCGCCACGTTACGCATCGGCTGCGCGTGTTCATTGATTGGCTCGTAATGAATTTGCCCGCACGGCTCAGATCTTGAAGGGACGACACGGAATAAAAAAAGGGCGATCAAAGTGATTGCCTCTTCTGCAATTTGAGTTGGACACCAGCGTCGGAAGCCGTGCCGCCTATCCGGGAGATAGCGCGGCGAACCGTTCCCGCCAATTCCCGGGTGCGAGCGAGACATCGTATTGCCGGCCGCGTTGATAATGCGCTTGATTGATTCCTGCGTGATTTTCATCAACCCAAAGTCAGCGATGCCTAAGGACGGCCATTGCCGTCGGGTAAAAATGTCGGCCCGACGCGCTGTGCGTCGACTTCGCCACCAGGGAGTGATCAATCCATGTTGCGCCAACATACGTTCCTTCCATCGGTCATGCCGGCATGACCGAGACTTGCATCGCGCTTCTCGATCGCCTGCGTGACGACGGCGTTATTCGGCTCGATCACCATGCCGCTGCGCTGGTGCGGCGGGATGCCGTGACCGGCGAGCCCTTCACCACGCTGGGCGAGGCTCTGTTATGGCTGGTGGACGAAGGCATCGTGTCCGATGAAGAACTGGACGCGATCGACGAGCTTTCCGAATCCGAGGCCGCTTTCGCCGGCAATGCGACGCGCCGTCAGGCTCTGGCGGAAATGGATGCGCTGATGGAGCGCAAGCTGGACGAATATGTGAAGCGCGCGCGGCACGAAAGCCTGAAGGCCGCCTTCCCCGGACCGAGCTGGGTCTGGCTTGGCGGCGCGGCGGCGGCCGTGATCGTGGCCGCGTGGTATCTGTTCGGGCCCGCGACGCCGCCGCAGTGCGGCGATGACGACGTGCGAAAGACCCTGCGGACGAGCATTTACTCCAATCGGGTCCAACAGATAGCCAGAAATCCCTGGACCGGCGGGCCGGCTCCTTCGGACCTGCTCCAGGCGACGTACTCGGCCGTCAAGGAGGTTGGCTATCTCCCCGCCGATCGTTCACGCGCTTGCAGCGCGACGCTGACGGTCGCTGGCAAGTCCTCTGCAATCGCCTACATCCTCAAGCCGAATGATGATGGCGAGATGACGATCATCGGGGCGGATCCGCGTGTGGTGCGTGTCCGCTATGGCCAGACTGATAAGAACGGCAAGATGCTTGACGTTGGCCAGCCGGCGGGCGCGACGCAGTTGGCCGCCGCATTCGAGCGGGGTGCTGACGCCTTCGAGACGCCCACGCGCAGCGCGGAGCGCCTGGCGGCCATGAATCGCCAGCGCCAGCGCATGGGGCAACCCGCCGAGACCGATACGCGCAGCGTGCGCAGTATCTATCCCGTGGGGGACTGCAAGGCGCTCGGTGGTGAGAAATGGTCCTGCCGCCTGCAAGCGGAATTCCGCGACCGTTTGATGTCGGCCATCGGGCGATCCGACTGGCAGGTCATGGAAGGCGATTTCAGTTTCGTGCAGAAAGGATCCACCTGGGAGGTGGGGGAGAATTTCTCGCGTCAGTACATGGATGCCAGGGTGCGGGCCCGTGTGGGGGATCTGAAGGGAGACGAGGCTGCGGCCAGGCTGGAAGCGATCCAGCAACAGCGGCCGGATGACAGCGCCGGGAAAGGGGCGCCCCGTCAACACGAAGCGCGCCCCGTTCAGAATTACTGATGCCCGTTAGAAGCTCGGCTTCCTGGACTGGCTGCGCTCCATGTACTCAATGCGCGCATTCATCCACGCCGGGTCGTGCATCTGGATGCTGACGCCGCTGTATTTCAATACGGCTTGCGTCAGGTCCGTCGAGCAGCCCATGCCCGGGTTCGTGCTGGGCTTGGCGCACCATTCCATGTTCAGGTCATTGGGATAGTTGGACTGGCGGCCGTATTTTTCCAGCACCGCCTTGCCCATCGCGTCCTTGTTGGCCGGCGTCCAGGGCAGTTCGTACCGGATCTGTGACACCGCCAGCGGCCGTTGTTTGTCGACGGGCACGCGCGGTTCGAAATGAACGATGAATCTCACGCCATCTTTGTCG
Organism: Achromobacter sp.; assembly: GCA_003454835.1. Lineage (GTDB taxonomy): Bacteria > Pseudomonadota > Gammaproteobacteria > Burkholderiales > Burkholderiaceae_B > Achromobacter. Next base: position 13,017 of record DMTA01000416.1, read on the forward strand.
TAGCTGAAATTCATCGGCATCTTGGTGTTCGCGACGGGGTTGTTCGTCGCGTAACCAATACGGATGTCCTTCTTGCCAACATTGAAATTCTTGGCGGTGGCGGCAAGGGCTTCGTCGAAGTCCATGCCCGTCTTGACGCCGGCGACGTCAAACGTGCGGGCGTCCACCGAACGCGGTGACGCGGCGTGCGCGGGAGCAAAGGCGACAGCGGCCAGCGCGGAAACGAGGAATGCAGCTTTCAACTTCAAAATAAAGATCCTTTTCGAATAGCGCGGGGATTATCCGATCGGGTCTGTATTGTGTCCCTAATAAAGTGCAACCAAACTTGTCCTCCAGCCCCTTTCTTTCAGAGGTTGAGGGCGATGACGAAGCCCAGCAGAGCAACAGTCATCAGCCCGCCCGCGACGGCCGCGGAAGGGCGGTAGTCCGGCCCGGCGCCGTTGTCCTTGAACCGGAAGGGTCGCTTGAGGCCGATGTATACGCTGGCCGCCAGGGCGGCCGCCGCGACTGCGCCGGATGCGTAGGCAAGCATCTGGACTCCTGAAACATGCAATGAAATGGCCGGGCGCGCGCCCGGCCACGAGATCAAACCGGCTGGCTCGGATCTTCGGCCAGGAAACCCCCGCTCTGATGCCGCCACAGGCGCGCGTACACGCCGTTCATCGCCAGTAGTTCCGCGTGGCTGCCCTGTTCAATGATGCGGCCCTGGTCCATGACGATGAGGCGGTCCATGGCGGCGATGGTCGACAGGCGGTGGGCGATTGCGATCACGGTCTTGCCCTGCATGACTTCGTCCAGGCTCTCCTGAATGGCGGCTTCCACTTCGGAATCCAGCGCGCTGGTGGCTTCGTCCAGCAGCAGGATGGGCGCGTTCTTGAGCATGACGCGGGCAATCGCAATGCGTTGGCGTTGGCCGCCGGACAGCTTGACGCCGCGTTCGCCGACGAGCGTGTCGTAGCCCGTGTTGCCGTGCGAGTCGCTGAGCTGCGCGATGAAGTCGTCTGCCTGTGCGCGGGCCGCGGCGGCGCGGATCTCTTCGCGGCTGGCGTCGGGACGGCCATAGGCGATGTTGTCGCAGATGGAGCGATGCAAGAGCGACGTGTCCTGGGTGACCATGCCGATGGCGCTGCGCAGGCTGTCCTGCGTGACCTTCGAGATGTCCTGGCCGTCGATGCGGATGTGTCCGCGCTCAACGTCGTAGAAGCGCAGCAGCAGGTTGATGAGCGTGGACTTGCCGGCGCCGGATCGTCCCACCAGGCCGATCTTTTCGCCGGGACGCACGGTCAGGGTCAGGCCGTCGAGAACCTGGCGCTCGTTGTTGTAGTTGAAGTCGACGTCGTCGAACTGGACTTCGCCCCGCGTGACGTGCAACGTGGCGGCGTTGGGCGCGTCCTGCACCTTCGGGGCATGGGTCAGGGTGGCGATGCCGTCCTGCACGGTGCCGATGTTCTCGAACAGCGAGGTCATCTGCCACATGATCCAGTGCGACATGCCGTTCACGCGAAGCGCCATGGCGGTCACCGCCGCGACTGCGCCGGTGCCGACTTCGTTGCCGTGCCACAGCCACAGCGCATAGCCGCCGGCCGCCAGGATCAAAGCAGACACCAGCGCCTGATTGACGATCTCGAACTGGCTGACCAGACGCATCTGGCGGTAGCCGGTTTCCTTGAAGTCCTCCATGGCGGCGCGTGCAAATCGTGCCTCGCGGTTGGTGTGCGAGAAGAGCTTGACGGTGGTGATGTTGGTGTAGGCGTCGGTGACGCGCCCCGTCATGGACGAGCGGGCATGCGCCTGCTCCTTGCCGACCTTGCCCAGCCGCGGCACGAAATACATCATGGCCAGGCCGTAGAGCGCCATCCAGCCGATGAAGGGCAGCATCAGGCGCCAGTCGAAGCCGCCGGCCAGCGCGACGATGGTGACGAAGTAGACGGCAATGCCCAGCACGATTTCGCAGAAGGTGAGCAGCACTTCGCGCACGGCAAGCGCGGTCTGCATGACCTTGGTGGTGACGCGGCCGGCGAATTCATCGGAGAAGAACGACAGGCTTTGCCGCAGCATCATGCGGTGAAAGTCCCAGCGCAGGCGTAGCGGCAGGTTGATGGCCAGGACCTGATGCTGGATCAGCGTGCGTAGCGCGACGACGCCGACGCTGACGCACAGCACGATGGCGATGCCCCACAAGACCTGGCGTTCGTGTGCCGAGGCCGCCTCGCCGGCTTTCCAGGCGGTGAGCATGTCGACAATCTGCCCCAGGAAGGCGAAGAGCCACGCTTCGTAGATGGAAACCGCCGCGCTCAGGATCGCCAGCGCGGCGATGTAGCGGCGCGAACCATGCGTGCAGAACCACAGGAACGCGAAGAATCCCTTGGGGGGCGGGGGGACGTTCTCGGAAGGGAACGGATTGAGCTGGCTTTCAAATCTGCGGAACAAGGCAGAGACTCCAAATTCACGAATTGATGCGAGGCGGTCGTGCGGCGGACCCGTTACGGTGATACCTCAGCGATATTTCAGCGCGTCGACAAAGGCGGACAAGGCGGGCGAGTCGGGGTTATGCAGGTGAAAGCCCCGGGGTGCCGGGCCGTTCTTCTCGAACTTCCTGGCGTGGATGAAACCGCATCGCCGCTGCCAGATGCTGACGCGGGACAGCCCGGTCGGATCTTGTGGCGTGGCGGGTGTCGGATTCCGCGCGGCGTACGCAGGCGATCCTACCACCATCAGACGCCGGGCCGGCCGCGCTGCCAGGGATGACGGCGCACAAGGCCGCATCAGGACCTGAAATACCGCGCCGGGGTCGTGCCGAACACGGCCTTGAACGCGGCGACGAAGCTGGACGCGGATTCATACCCCACGTCGAGCGCCACGTTGGTGACGCTTTCGCCGTAGGCAAGCTGTTCCAGCGCGGTGAGCAAGCGCTGGCGCTGGCGCCACCGGCCGAACGACAGGCCCGCCTCTTTCTGGAACAGGCGTTCGATGGTGCGGGGGCTGGATCCGACCTGGCCCGCCAACGATTCCAGCGGCTGGCGGTTGGCCGGGTCGGTGCGCAGGAGATTGGCCAGGCGCAGCGCGCGGGTATCGGTGGGATAGGGCAGATCGACCGACGTGTGGTCCGTTGCGCGCACCTGATCGATGAGCACGCCGGCCAGGCGCGCTTCGGGTGAGTCGGCCGGGTAGTCCCACGGCGCCGCCGCGCAGGTGGCAATGACCTCGCGCATCAGTGGGCTCACTGCGACCACGCGGCATTGCGCGCCTTCAGGCATGGGATAGACGTCGGGATCGATGTAGAGCACCCGCGTGTGCGCCGGCCGCCTGACCAGCGTGGAATGCAGGGTGCCGCTGCCGATCCAGATGGCGCGGGTGGCGGGCAGCACCCATTCGCCGACGCTGGTCGTGACGTGGATCACGCCGCTGGCCGCGCACAGCAATTGATGACGGCGATGGACGTGCGGCGCCTGATCTGCGGGCATCCATTCCTCCATCAGGCCTACGACCGGCGCCGTGGCGAGGTCGGGGTCCGGCATGGCCGCGGGGGGCTCGGCGGCGCGTGCGGCAGCTGGTTGGCGGATATTAGACATAAGTCGGCTAAGTATAGACAGAACCCGCCGCGCGCTCCTGATAACTTGGACTGCTTCCGAAACGCTTGTTCGCGTTCATTCGTCCACGCGTTCAATCGTCCAGGCGTTCATGCGTTCACATCAGGAGTTCGTTTTGCAGCAGGCTGACATTCACGCCCCGGGGAGGTCACAGGCCGACCAGGGCCCGGCCGCGTCGCTGCGGGCGCCCAAGCGCGCCACGCAGTTGTCGCTGTTCATCGCAGGTTTTGCCTTGTCGTCATGGGCGCCGCTGGTGCCGTTTGCGCAGCAGCGTCTGGGCGCCGACGCGGCCACGCTGGGTTCCGTGCTGCTGTGCCTGGGCCTGGGCGCCGTGATCGGCATGCCCGGCGCGGGCGCGCTGGTCGGGCGCGTGGGTTGCAAGGCGCTGATTGTGACGGCAGGCCTCATTCTGGCCACCGTGCTGCCGTTGATGGCGATGGCATCGACCGCGTTCTCGTTGGGTCTGTGCCTGCTGGTCTTCGGCGCGGCCACTGGTGCCATCGACGTCGCGGCCAACGTGCATGGCACCGAGGTCCAGCGCATTGCCCGGCAGCCGCTGATGTCGGGCTTTCATGGTCTGTACAGCATCGGAGGGCTCGTTGGCGCCGCGGCAATGACCGCGATCATCGCTGCCGGCGCCAGCGCCGCGGCCGCAACCATCGCAGCCGGCCTGGTCATCGCGCTCTGCGTGCAGCTGGCCGCGCCCGGCTTCCTGCCCCTACCGCCGGCAAAAACAGGGCCGCTGCTGATCGTGCCACGCGGCATCGTGGTGGGCATCGGCCTGCTGGCGATGGTGATCTTCCTGGCGGAGGGCGCCATGCTGGACTGGAGCGCGCTGCTGCTGTCGCGCGAGAAGGGCGTGGACCAGCGCTTCGCCGGCGCGGGGTATTCGGTCTTTGCGTGCGCCATGACGCTGATCCGCTTTGTGGGCGACCGGCTTGTGACGCGGGCGGGTGAACGCGTCGTGCTGATCTCGGGCTTTCTGATCACGGCGGGCGGTTTGGCGCTGGCGGCGTGGAGCAGCAACCTGGCTGTCGTGTATCCCGCCGTTGCCTTTGCGGGGCTAGCCGCCGGCAACGTGGTGCCGATCCTGTTTTCGCTGGCGGGGCGCCAGACGGTCATGCCGCCGTCGCAGGCCATTGCGGCGGCCAGCATGCTGGGCTATCTGGGTGTGCTGTTGGGACCGGCGGTGCTCGGCTACGCCGCGCATGCCGTGGGCTTGGTCGACGCGTTTCTCTGGCTCGCGGGATTGGTGGCGCTGTCGGCGGTTGCCATTCGTTTGGTGGTGCGGCGCTGAGCGCCGCCGCGCATTGACGAGCCGCGGGTGATGCGCCTGAACGCATTGCCGCCATGCACTTTACGGCATTGCCGCCACGCGCCGCCGGAACATATCCGCCATGGTGGCGGCCGCCAGCGATAGCGGCGTGCCCTGCAGCGTCATGATGCCGATGCTGGCCACCGGCATCGGCACGTCCGCACGGATGCGCCGGGCCTCGTCGCCATAGGGCTTGATGTCGAGCATGCCGGACGGGCAGATGATGAGCGCGTCGCTGCGGGTCATGAGGCTCCACATGACGCCAAAGGTGTCGCATTCGATGACGCGGGCGGGCTCGGGCAGGCCGTGCGCGCGCAGGCCGCGCAGGAAGGCTTCGGTATGGCTGCCGCCCGAGACGTTGAGCAGCCATTCGCAGCCGCGTATATCGTCCCAGCGCCGCGCGCGCGCCAGCGGATGGCCCTTGCGGCAGGCAATCATGAATTCCAGCGGACGCAGTTCCTCGAACTCGAATTCCTGACCGCTGGCGCCGTCCTTCATGCGCGAGGCCAGCGCAAAATCCAGCGCGCCGTTGCGCAGGGCCGGCTGCACCGAGGCCAGCAGGCCTTCCGAGACCTTGACCTTTGCGGCCGGCATGCCGGCTCTGAATTCGGCCAGCACGTCGGGCAGGACGCTGAGCATGACCATGGGTGTCACGCCGACCGCCACCCGGGCCTGCGCGCCGCTGAGCAATTGGCGGATGTCCTGGCGCGCCAGCGCGAGTTGCGCCTGCGCCAGGCGGGCGCGCACGGTCAGATGCTCGCCGCATTCGGTGACGGCGATGCCCTTGGGGCTGCGCGTCAAGAGCGGGGCGTCGAGTTCGGTTTCGAGTTCCTTGATGGCCTTGGTCACGGCGGCTTGGCTCAGGTGCAGGCTGCGCGCGGCGGCGCGGATGCTGCGCAGTTCGGCCACTTTCAGCCATGCCCGCAGTTGATGGTCTTTCATGACGGCTAATCGCCTGACAACCTGGGGTGGTCACCTTAACAAAAATATAGCCTTACCTGCAGCGCGGACCATCCCTAAGCTGATCGTCGATCAGGCCCGGCAAGACCGAGAGGCCTGGCCCGAAAAGCGCTTTTAGGAGGATGCCATGCCGATCTTTGCCCGCCGTGCCGTTTCCTTGTTTCTTGTCCTGCTGGCCGCAACCGCCGCCGGGGCCGCCCGCGCCGACTGGCCGGAACGGCCGATCAAGCTCATCGTCCCGTACGCCGCGGGCTCCGGTCCCGACGTGGTGCTGCGCCCGATTGCCGACGCGCTGGGCCGCGAGCTGGGACAGCCGGTCATCGTGGAGAACCGGGGTGGGGCGGGTGGCATCGTCGGCACCCAGGCCCTGGCGTCGGCGCCGCCCGATGGCTACACCATCGGCTTCGGCAACATCGTCACGCTGGCGATCAACAAGAGCATGTACGCCAAGCTGCCCTATGACCCGCAGCGCAGCCTGGCGCCCGTCAGCCTGGCGATCAGCAACGCGCTGGTGCTGATCGCGCGCAACGGCCTGCCGGCCAACAACGTGCAGGAGCTGGCCGCGTATGCGAAAAAGAATCCCGGCAAGGTCAGTGTGGGGTCGCTGGGCGTCGGATCCAGCGCGCACCTGGCGGGCGAGATGCTCAAAAGCGAGACCGGAACCACCATGTTGCACGTGCCGTACAAGAGCGGCCAGCAGGCTGTGGTGGATCTGGCGGGCGGGCAGCTTGATGTGATGATCGACAACGTCGCGGGGGTTCTGCCTTTTATTCGCGCCGGTCAGGTCAAGGTGCTGGGCGCCACCAGCTTGAAGCGCGTGCCGGTATTGCCCGAGGTGCCGACGCTGGACGAGTCGGGCTTGAAGGGTTTCGAGGTGGTGTCGTGGGGCGGCATCGTGACGCCGGCCGGCGTACCCAAACCGGTGATCGACAAGCTGAATGCCGCCGTCGCCAAGGCGTTGCTGGACCCTGCGGTGCAAAAGCAGAACGAAACCCTGTCCGTCGAGGCCACGCCGTCGACGCCGGCACAATTCGCAGACCTGATCGCGGCCGAGATTCCGCGCTGGGCCGCGATGGTGAAGCAATCCGGGGCGTCGGCAGACTGAGCGCGCGTCGGGGGACAGTCTTGCGGACCGCGTGCTACGGAACGGGTTTTGCAGATCGCGTGCCGCGGATCGGTCCGCAGCAGAACGGATATTTCAGATCAGGGAGACAACATGACGAACGCACTCTGGCGCTGGAACGCGCTTGACCTGGCCCGCGCCATTCGCAACGGTAAAGTATCCAGCCGCGAGGCCGTGCAAAGTTGCCTGGACCGTGCCCAGGCGGTCAATGCCGCCTTCAATCCGCTGACGGAGACCTATGCCGAGCAGGCGCTGCGCGCCGCGGACGCGGCCGATGCGGCGGTGCGTGGCAAGCAGGAACTGGGCGCGCTGCATGGCGTGCCGGTCACGATCAAGGCCAACGCGGATCTGGCGGGCACGGCTACGACCAACGGCGTGACGGCCTACCGGGAACTCATCGCGCAGGAAAATAATCCGGCGGTCGACAACTGGCTGCGCGCGGGGGCGATCGTCATCGGGCGCACGAACGTGCCGGCGTTTTCCTGGCGCTGGTTCAGCGACAACGATCTGCACGGACGCACCGTCAATCCCTTCGATGTGGCGCGCACGCCAGGCGGCTCCAGCGGGGGGGCGGCGGTGGCGGCCGCGTTGGGCG
>DMTA01000334.1 GCA_003454835.1 Achromobacter sp.
GAGATCGGCTTCGGCATGGGCGAAACCACCGAGAAGATCGCGCTGGCCCGGCCTGGCGACAACTTCCTGGGCGTGGAAGTGTTCAATGCCGGCGTCGGATCGCTGCTGCGCCGCATCGAAGACTCCAGCATCCAGAACCTGCGCATCATCCAGCACGACGCCGTGGAAGTGGTGCGCGACATGATCGCCCCCGACTCCCTGTCCGGCGTGCACATCTACTTTCCGGATCCGTGGCCCAAGAAGCGCCATCACAAGCGCCGCCTGATCCAGCCCGCGTTCATCTCGCTGCTGGCCAGCCGCATCGCCCCCGGCGGCTACATCCACTGCGCCACCGACTGGGAAGACTACGCGGTGCAGATGCTGGAAGTGCTGAGCGGCGAGCCGCTCCTGAAGAACACCGTCGACGGCTACGCGCCGCGCCCCGATTACCGCCCCCTCACCAAATTCGAGACACGCGGCCTGCGCCTGGGCCACGGCGTCTGGGACCTGATCTTCAAGCGAGCCGCCTGATGCTCTATCCGCCGATCGAACCATACCGCCAAGGCATGCTGGATACCGGAGACGGTCACCAGATCTATTGGGAAATGTGCGGCAACCCCAACGGCAAGCCCGCCGTCTTCCTGCATGGCGGGCCCGGCAGCGGCTGCTCGCCCGTGCACCGGCAGTTGTTCGATCCGCAACGCTACAACGTGCTGCTCTTTGATCAGCGCGGCTGCGGCCGTTCGCATCCCCACGCCAGCCTGGACAACAACACCACGTGGCATCTGGTCGCCGACATCGAGCGCCTGCGCACCGAAGTCATGGGCGCCGAGAAGTGGCTGGTGTTTGGTGGATCCTGGGGGTCGACGCTGGCGTTGGCCTATTCCGAGACGCACCCGGCGCACACCAGCGAACTCGTCCTGCGCGGCATTTTTGGCCTGCGCCGCGCCGAGATCCAATGGTTCTACCAGGAAGGCGCGTCGTGGCTGTTTCCTGACCGCTGGGAAGCGTATCTGGCGCCGATCCCCGAGGCCGAGCGCGGCGACCTGGTCACCGCGTACCACAAGCGCCTGACGGGCAACGACCCCGCCGAGCAACTGCGCGCCGCCAAGGCCTGGAGCAAATGGGAAGATAGCACCATCACCCTGCTGCCCAGCCCGCGCCATCAGCAAAGCCATGCCGCGGACCGCGCGGCGCTGGCGTTTGCGCGCATCGAGAACCACTATTTCTTCAACGCCGGCTTCATGGAAGAAGGCCAGTTGATCCGCGACGCGCAGAAGCTGCGCGGCATCCCCGGCACCATCGTGCAGGGCCGCTACGACGTCTGCACGCCCGCGCGCACCGCGTGGGACCTGCACCGCGCGTGGCCGGAAGCGCAGTTTCACCTGGTGCCCGATGCCGGCCACGCCTTCGACGAACCCGGCACGCTGGCGCGCCTGATCGCCGCCACCGACGCCTACGCCAAACAGTGAGGAGCCCTGACATGCACATCACCCTGAACGGAGACGCCCGCGAGTTCCCGCTGGACACCACGGTCAACGAATTGCTCGAAACGCTGGGCTATGCCGGCAAACGCGTGGCCGTCGAACGCAACGGCGAAATCGTGCCCAAGAGCCAGCACGCGCAAACGGCGCTGTCGGACGGCGACCAGATCGAGATCGTCGTCGCGGTGGGCGGCGGCTGAATTACGGTCACCGCAGCGCTCCGACGCCGCATCGCGACACCCCCTTGAAGGCCGCTGACACCCAGCGGCCTTTTTGCATTCCGCCCCACGTATGAGGGCGCTTACGCCCCCAGATACCAACGTGCTGCGAAGGTGCCAGCATTGTTGCGTAGTCTGGCAAAAGGCTAGCAACCTGTTACACCACAACCCCTCGTCGTAGGGCAAATGCGCGAGTCATAATCGTTTCTATCGCGCCGCCTTCACCCTGGAGGCGCCTTTGAGAGCACTGGTTTTCTCACCGCAATATCGATAAAGGAAACGCTATGGGTCTGCTCAATTTCATTAAGGACGTTGGAGAAAAGCTCTTCGGCGCCAGCGAGGCCAAGGCCGCGACGGCAGAGGAATTGAAGAAAGAACTGGATAAGCACGGCCTGAACGCGGATGGCCTGCAAATCACGGTGGACGGCGACAAGGTCACGGTCGCGGGCCAGGCGTTGAGCACGGAAGACGCCGAGAAAATCTCGCTGGCGTTGGGCAACACCGTCGGCGTAGCGGCAGTGGACAATCAGCTGCAGGTCAAACAGGCCACGCCGGAAGCCAAGATGTACACCGTGCAGAAGGGCGACAACCTGTGGAAGATTGCCGAAGCGCAATACGGCAAGGGCCAGGGCGCCAAAAACACCCTGATTTTCGAAGCCAACAAGCCCATGCTCACCAGCCCCGACAAGATCTACCCGGGCCAGGTGCTGCGCATTCCGCCGCTGTCGTAAGCGGCACCGAATTCAAACAATCCGGAGGGCACCCATGCGTTCTCCGGCTTGTGTCGCGGCGCGGCGCCCCCTGCCTGCCGCGATTGCTTGGCCAGACGCAATGTCTGGCCATTTTTTTGGAGGCGACTTTAAAGTCCTACGCTAGAAAAGCCGCCCCGCCGCCCGGCCGCCCGAAGGCGGGGCAGCCCCCTCGGGGGGCAGCAAGCGAGCAAAGCGAGTGCGGCGTGGGGGCCCTTCCTCCTACTTCATTCCAAACCGGCCCAGCCCCTTCATGCCGCCCATGGCGCGCATCATTTTGGCCATGCCGCCCTTTTTCATCTGCTTCATCATGCCCTGCATCTGCTCGAACTGAGCCAGCAGGCGGTTGACCTCTTGAACGGGCACGCCGGAACCCGCCGCAATGCGGCGCTTGCGCGAGGCCTTGATCAGTTCGGGCTTGGCGCGTTCGGCGGCCGTCATCGAATTCAGGATGCCTTCCGTGCGGCGAAGCTGCTTTTCCGCCTGGCCGCCCTGCAACTGGCCTGCGGCCTGCTGAAACTGAGCCGGCAGCTTTTCCAGCAGCGAGCCCATGTCGCCCAGCTTCTTCACCTGGCCAAGCTGGTCGCGGAAGTCGTTCAGGTCGAACTTGTTGCCCGACTTGATCTTGGACGCAAGCTTCTGCGCTTCGGCGATGTCGATGTTCTTCTGCGCCTGCTCCACGAGCGAGACGATGTCGCCCATGCCCAGCACGCGCTGCGCCATGCGGTCGGGGTAGAACGGCTCGAGGCCGTCCAGCTTTTCAGACACGCCGACAAACTTGAGCGGCTTGCCGGTGACGTGGCGCACCGACAGGGCCGCACCGCCGCGGGCATCGCCGTCCAGCTTCGTCAGGACAACGCCGGTCAGGGGCAGCGCGTCAGCAAAGGCGCGCGCGGTGTTGACCGCATCCTGGCCCTGCATCGCGTCCACCACGAACAGCGTTTCCACCGGCTTGACCAGGTCATGCAGCGCGCGGATCTCGCGCATCATGGCCTCGTCGATGCCCAGGCGGCCTGCCGTATCCAGGATCAGCACGTCGTAATGATGACGGCGCGCGTGATCGACCGCGCCGCGCGCGATGTCTTCGGGTTTCTGGCTGGGATCGGACGGCAGGAAATCCACGCCGACCTGCGCGGCCACGCTCTTCAACTGGTCGATAGCGGCCGGACGGTACACGTCGGCGGACACCACCAGCACCTTTTTCTTGCCGGTCTTGCGGCCGTGCTGCGTGTGCTGTCCTTCGCTGAGCCAGCGCGCCAGCTTGCCGGTGGTGGTGGTCTTGCCGGCGCCCTGCAGGCCCGCCATGAGAATGACGGCGGGCGGCTGGACGGCCAGCGACAGTTCATTGGCGTCGGCGCCCAGGTCGCCGCCCATCAGGGCAGTCAGTTCCTTGTTGACGACGCCGACCAGCGCCTGGCCCGGGCTGAGGCTGCCGGCGACTTCTTCGCCTAGCGCCTTTTCCTTCACCCGCGCGACAAAGTCGCGAACGACCGGCAGCGCGACGTCGGCTTCCAGCAGCGCCATGCGCACTTCGCGCAGCATCTCCTGCGTATTGGCCTCGGTCAGGCGGGCTTCCCCGCGGAGCGTCTTGACGACACGCGACAGGCGTTGAGTTAGGTTATCGAGCATGAGAGGCGTTTCCGCTTAAACTAGTTGATTGAACGGTGGCCGCAGGCGCGGATTCTGCGCTTTCGGGTGACGCGCACCCCAAGGCCCCATCCAGACAACGGTTTCTATGTCACTCGGCATTGTATTTCACACAGCGGCTGCCTTGGCGTACGCGGTGCTCGGGGGGTCGCTTTGGATCCGCCTGGCCGGCGCCGGGGAAGTGGAACAGACCGGCAAAATCGCCCGTCTGTGCCTGCTGGGCGCGCTGGTTCTCCATGGAATCGGGCTGCAACAAGCGATGCTGGGATCCCAGCATCTGTTCATTGGATGGGCGCTAGCCCTGTCCGCCGCCATCTGGCTGGGCATGGTGGTCTTCTGGCTGGAAAGCCTGCTGGTGCGCATCGACGGCCTGCAATTGCTGCTATTGCCCGCCGCCGCCATCGCCAGCGGCCTTGCCGCCATCTTCCCGCAGGGCCAGTTCGTGCCCCATGCCGACGACCCCTGGCTGCGTGTTCACCTCTTGATCGCCCTGGCGGCGTACGGCCTGATCACCATCGCAGCCCTGCACGCCATGATGATGGCCCTGCTGGACCGCCACCTGCATCGCCCCCTGGATGCCCCCGCCGAACGCAGCATCATCGGACGCGTGCTCGATTCGCAGCCGCCGCTGCTGGTGCAGGAACAGCTGCTTTTCCGCATTATCTGGATCGGCTTTGTCGTGCTGACGCTGGCGGTGGGCTCGGGCTCGGTCGCCTCCATGAAACTGACCGGCAAAATTCTGCCGTTCGACCACAAGACCGTCTTCACCCTGCTGTCCTGGCTGACCTTCGGGGTGCTGCTGGCCGGCCGGCACATCTGGGGCTGGCGCGGCCGCGTCGCCCTGCGTTGGACCCTGACGGGTTTTGGTTTTTTGATTCTGGCCTACACCGGCAGCCGGTTTGTGCTGGAAATGATTCTGCATCGAGGCTGACGTGGGCAAGTTGCTGTTCTGGATCGTTCTGATCATTCTGGTTCTATTCGTCGCCCGCATTGCCGGCCGCATGGCCGCGCAGCGCCAGGCCGACGCGCAGGGCGGGCAGAAGAAAAAGGCGCAGGGCGCACAGCCCCCGCCCTCCCTGGAATCCATGGTGCGCTGCGCCCACTGCGGCATCCATCTGCCCCGCTCCGAGGCCCTGCTGCAGAACGGTCAGACCTGGTGCAGCGCTGACCACGCCCGCCTGGGCCCGGCAAAACGCTGAGCCGTTAATCCAAGGCGCAACCGCCCGCGCGGATTGCCGGATAGGGCATCCGTCGGCGGCGCGGCATAATGGGTGCCGGAATTCTCACACGCTCCCCCCTATGCCTTTGCTCCTGGATCGACATGGCTGGCTGGCGCCGGCGCCGGGCATTTCACTTCTGCGCTCGCCCAACTGCGACGCGCGTCCCGCGGGCGCGCAGGTCTCGCTTCTGGTCGTGCACAACATCAGCCTGCCGCCGGGCCAGTTTGGTGGACCTGAAGTCGCGGGCCTCTTCCTGAACACGCTCAACTACGGCTCACACCCCTGGCTGGAACGCCTGCGCGGCTTGCGCGTGTCGGCGCACTTTTTCATCCGCCGCGACGGCCGCATCGTGCAATTCGTCTCCACCGACCGGCGTGCCTGGCACGCCGGCGTGTCGCGCTTCGCCGGCCGCGAGCGCTGCAACGACTTTTCCATCGGCATCGAACTGGAAGGCACGGACACGCTGCCCTACACTGGCGAGCAGTACGCGTCGTTGCGCCGGTTGACCCACACCCTGCGCGCGCGTTACCCCCTGGTGGCCGCTCAGGGACACGAACACATCGCTCCGGGACGCAAGACCGACCCCGGGCCGGCATTCGACTGGACGCGCTTCGCGCGCGACAGCGGCTTTGCGCGGCGGCACCTGCCGCCGGCCTGACCCTTTGAAGGATTGGCTATGTTGAAGATCTGGGGACGCCTGACTTCCGTCAACGTTCAGAAAGTGATGCTGACCGTACGCGAGCTGGCCCTGCCGCACACCTTTGTCCAGGCTGGCGGCCCGTTCGGCGTGGTCGACACCGCCGATTACGCGGCCAAGCTCAATCCCAACCGCCTCGTCCCCGTCATCGACGACGGCGGCTTCATCTTGTGGGAATCCAACGCTATCGTCCGCTACTTGGCGGCGCGTTACGGCGCGGGCACGCTGTGGCCCGAGGACGTCTGCCTGCGCGCCGATGCCGACCGCTGGATGGACTGGCAGGCGACCGAATGGCAGCCGGCCATGGGGCCGGCCTTTCTGGGCCTGATCCGCACCCCGGAAGACAAGCGTGACAAGGCCGCCATCGAAAACTCGATCAAACGCTCCAACGCCCGAGCGCTGATCCTTGACCAGGCCCTGCAAGGCCGCGAGTTCATTGCCGGCCGTCACCTCACCATGGGCGACATCGCGCTCGTCGCCGCCGCGCACCGCTGGCTTGCCCTGCCCATCGAACGCCCACCGACGCCCGCGCTGTCGGCGTGGTATCGACGCGTCATGATGCGCCCCGCCCCGCAAGGTGTTCTGACCTTGCCGCTGGAGTAGTCGCGCCGGGTCACGCAACGCCACAGACGGGACAAATTGCAACATTCCTTCTGCGCGATTCGTGCAATTATCTAAAACCTCTAAGGCGCCTTGGCCCTTGCCCTGAGCGCCTCGTTTCAGTCTGCCGCGCTTGCCGGGGGACGGCCGCCGCCGCGGCGCCGCACGAAGAGGAGATGCACGTGACCCAAGAGCCGCCAGAATCCGCAGGCCAAACGGCCCTCGACCAGGAACAACGGCAGCTTCTGCTTCTTGTCGCTTCGGGCGCCCCCACCGGGTCGTGCCTGAAAGCGCTTACAGAAGCCGTTTGCCGACTTGCGCCCGGCACACGCGCCTGCGTCCTGTTGACCAGCCCCGATCGCGTCACCGTCGGCGACGCCTATTCCACTCATCTTCCCGCCGCGATCGCATGCCCGCTACGCGGCCTGCCGATGCACGAGGCGCTCTTTGCCACGGACGACCCGGCGATCCGCCGGGGCAACCCGGTCGAATGCCACGACATCGAACAGTCGACGGCGTGGGCCGAGTCCTGGCGCACCATCTGCCGCGACAACGGCATCCACGCCTGCCACGCGCGTGCCGCGATGGCGCCTGACGGCACGCCGGTCGGCTGGTTTCTGCTCTGCCTGCCGCAGGTGCGTCATTGCACGCCGTGGGAACAGCGCGTCGCCGAGTTCGGCGCGCTAGCCACCAGCATCGTCGTGGAACGCGACCGCGCCGCGGCGGATCTGCGCAACGAGGTCAACGCGCTATCCCGGCTGCAGGCACTGAGCGCCGAACTTGTCGGCCCCGGCGAATTCGAACCGCTGCTCAAGAAGATCCTGGCCGCGGCCGCCGACATTTCCGGAACGGACAAGGGCAACATCCAGATCTACGATCCGGCAAAGAACACGCTGCGCATCGCCGTGCACCAGGGCCTGAGCGCGCGCCTGGTCGAACACTTCGCGGAAGACGGCTGGGTCGCAAGCTGCGCCGAAGCCGCCCAGCACCTGGAACGGCTGGTCGTGCCCGATGTCGAGCAACTGACGGATCTGCAAGGCACGCTGGGGCTTGAGATCGTCATGGAAGACAACATCCGGTCGATCCAATGCACGCCGCTGCTCAGCCGCAGCGGCCAGCTGCTGGGCATGCTCAACAACCATTACCGCTGGCCCGGCGGCCCCACACCCGAAGCCTTGCGCTACATCGACCTGCTGGCGCGGCAGGCCGCCGAACTGCTGGAACGCCATATCGCGGAGTCCGAACTGGCGCGCGAACGGCGGCACAAGGATGAGTTCCTTGCCGTGCTGGCCCACGAGCTGCGCAATCCGCTGGCCGCGCTGCGCAACATGCTGGAAGTGCTGAAGCGCGCCGAACGCGACCCCGGCATGACGGCGCGCGCCCGCGAAGTGATGGACCGCCAGCTGCGCCAACTGGTCAGGCTGGTCGACGACCTGCTCGACGTCAACCGCATCAATCGCGGCAAGCTGGAACTTCGCCCGACCGCCCTCACGCTCGACTCGGTTCTGCAGCATGCCGTCGAGTCGTGCAAGCCGGCCTTGGAACAGCACGGCCACCGGCTGAGACTGGTGCAGCCCGACGCGCAGATCATGCTGCACGGCGACGCCGAACGCCTGACACAGGTCTTCGGCAACCTCCTGTCCAACGCGGCCAAATACACGCCACCCGGCGGTGACATCGAACTCTTCGTCGAGCCCGGCAAGGACAGCGTCGACATCACGGTCCGCGACAACGGGTCGGGCATTCCGCCGGATCAGCTCGACCGTATCTTCGAGATGTTCACGCAGGTCGACCGAACGCTGGAACGCGCGCAGGGCGGACTGGGCATCGGCCTGATGCTCGTCAAACGTCTGGTTGAAATGCACGGCGGCACGGTGCACGCGCACAGCGACGGTCAAGGCAAAGGCAGCGCATTCGTCGTGCGGCTGCCGGTCACCGACATTCAGGAGGTGGCGCCGCAACTCCCCGCCGGCGCGCTGTCGCCAGTGGCAAGCAAGGTGCTCGTTGTCGATGACAACCGCGATGCGGTCGAGTCCCTGGTTGCGGTGCTCGCCATTGAAGGCCACGACGTCACCGCTGCGTACGACGGCGAAGAAGCCATCACCGTGGGCGAGCAGGTCAGACCGCAAGTGATCCTCATGGACATCGGCATGCCCGGCATGAACGGCCACGAGGCCTGCCGCCACATCCGCAACCTGGACTGGGGCCAGCGCGCCACGATTCTCGCGCTCAGCGGTTGGGGGCAGGAAGAAGACCGCCGGGCATCGATCGAAGCCGGCTTCGACGCGCATCTGGTCAAACCGGTGGATATGGACGTGTTGCTGGAGATGCTGTCGACCATCGAGCATCGCGGCGGCGCAAGGTAGTGGTGCGCGAGGGACTGCGCATCCGCGTCGAACACGCATAGTGCAATGCCAAGTTGCAGATCCGGGACGACGCCATCGCGCCCGGCTGCTTCCGCGCGTTCTCAGCGCCCTTTCCGACAAATATAAGAACGGTTCGATACCCAGAAATTGGCCGTTATGACGAAATGGAAACGCATGCCATGCGAGTCCATTGCAATCCTCTGATTGCGGCGGACGCTTGCCTATAGGCGGACCTGACGCTCACCGTTGAAAGGAAAGGTCTGTCGTTGCGGGAGCACGTCATACCTATCCAATCCGATCTTCAGTTCACCTTTGCCATCGGCGACACATCCTTCGAGGTCGTCGAATTCACGCTGCAAGAAGGCCTGTCAGAGACCTTTCTTCTTGAAGTGGAACTGGCCAGCAACAACACTGCCATCGACTTCAGCGAGGTGCTGGACCGCGCCGCGCTGTTTACCCTTTGGCAAGGCGACACCCCGGTTCGCTACGTCCACGGCGCCGTCTCGTCGTTCGTCCAAAGCGACTCGGGCTTTCGACGCACCCGCTACCGCGCCGTGGTCGAGCCGCGACTGGCGCGCCTGAAACTCAGTTCCGACTGGCGCATCTTTCAGGCACTCAGTGTTCCGCAGATCGCTGAAGCGGTGCTCAAGGCGCATGGTCTTACACAAGACTACGAGCAGCGCAACACGGCCATGCACCAGGCCCGTGAATACTGCGTGCAAGCCGGCGACACCGATTACCACTTCGTGGAACGCATCATGCGCGAAGAGGGATTCTTCTATTCGTTCCGCCATAGCGCCGAAGGTCATCAACTTGTCCACAGCGACCGCCTGTTCATCCACGGCCGCCTGGGCGGCGACCCTGTCCAATACAACCCCACGCCCGGTGGCGATCGGCCTCAGCCCGCGCTGCACCGATTTTCTTACGCCGAGAACGTGCGCACCGCACGCCAGACGCAGCGCGATTACACCTTCCATCATCCCCGCTACACCCACCATCACAGCCGCGACGGACGCGACCTGGATCATCAGGGCCGGCGCTACGAACGCTACGACTACCCGGCACGCGCCAAGTTCGACGAGGCGGGCAGACCCTTCGCCGAGAACCGCCTGCGCGGCCACCGCCGCGATGCCCGCATCGCGCTGGTCGAAGGCGACGATCCGCGCCTGCAGCCGGGCATCTCGTTCACACTGACCGGTCATCCGCGCGAGGACTTGAATCACGGCTGGCGGCCGGTGCGCATCGTCCACCGCGGCACGCAACACACCAGCCAGGCCGAGGAAAGCGCCGACGCGCCGCGGGGCACTCATTATCACTACGAAGCAGAGCTGGTGCCGGACGACGCCGAGTGGCGCGCCGAGCCGTTGCCCAAACCTCGCATCGACGGGCCACAGAATGCCGTAGTCGTCGGGCCGCCTAACGAAGAGATCTTTACCGACGAATACGGACGCGTGAAGGTCCAGTTCCCCTGGGACCGTGAAGGCACGCAGGATGAACACAGCTCCTGCTGGATCCGCGTTTCGCAGAACATCGCCGGCGCCACTTGGGGCCACATGGCCATTCCCCGCATCGGCCAGGAAGTCATCGTCTCGCATTTCGACGGGGACCCGGACCAACCTGTGATCACCGGCCGCGTCTACAACCGCCTGCAGTTGCCGCCTTACGAACTGCCGAAGTACAAGGACGTGGCAACGGTCAAGAGCAAGGAACACAAAGGCAACCGAGCCAGCGAACTGCGGCTGGACGACACGCCATCTCAGATCAGTGCCGCACTGATGAACGATCATGGCGCCAGTCACCTCCACCTGGGGTACCTGACGCATCCACGTCCCAACGGCGGCGCGCCGCGCGGCGAAGGCTTCGAGCTGCGCACCGATTTGCACGGGACGCTGCGCGCGGCGCAAGGCCTGCTGTTGACCACAGAGACGCAAGCCAATGGCCAGGGTGGCCAACTCGACCGCGCGGAAATCGTGGCCGTCCTGGAAGCCGCACTACAACTTGCCCGCAGCCTGGGCACCTACGCCGGCGAGCATCAAGGAACCCCTCACGACGCCGAGCCGCGCCGGGACCTGACGGGGTTGGTGCGAAACCTGGGCCATGGCGCCAACGACCAGGCCAGCGGGACCGGCGAAGGCGCGGCGCCTGTCATGGCGCTCTCTGCCCCCGCCGGCATAGCCGCAGGCACTCCCTTTTCCATTGCGTTAGGCGCGGGCGAACAGCTTGATGCCGTCGCCCACGCAAACCTGCAATTGACGGCCGGTGAACGCGTGGTCGTCAACGCCGGCAACGGCCTTGGCACATTCGCGCAACGGGGAGACATGCGCCACATCGCACATACCGGCCAGCTGCTCTTGCAGGCGCAACACAACAGCATCCATCTCGACGCCGACAAGAGCGTGGAGGTTCGCGCCAACAACAACCATGTCACGGTGACCGCCGACGAGCACATCACGCTGCTGTGTGGCGGCGCCTACATCAAGATGGCTGGCGGCAACATCGAAATGGGGATGCCCGGCGTCTTCACCGTCAAGGCAACCGACCACAACTTCACGGGACCGGGAACGATGGTGCCCACGCTGGGCCAATTCTCTGGCCTGCCAGGCCCCTTTAAAGCGTTCTTCGTGCTGCGCGACGCAAGCACGAACAAAGTTCTGCCGGACCACGCCTACGAGATCGTCCGCGCCAGCGGCGACATCGTACGCGGACGGACCGACGCGCAGGGCAGGACGCAAGTCGTCACCAGCGACACAAGAGAACCTTTGGAGGCTTCGGCAATACCGGATCCTGACGATCTCTTGCATCTGGACGCCAGCTATTGGGACGGCGCTGGGCGCTATTCGCTGGATTTTCTTCGCAATCCCAACCAGGAGAAAGGCTGAATCATGGCCACCCCAAATATACGGCCCGGGCCAAAGAATCCCGGCGGAAGCACTCGAGGCTCAACCAAACCTGACGCATCGGGTCAGGTGCTGCCCGTGACCAATCCGCTCGACCTCTGGTACCTGTGCGAGAAGGCGCGCTATGCCAGCGCCAATCCTTACCGGCGCGCCAACGATAAAGCGCCGATGTATCAACGCACGGTTGCATTGATGATTCGGGCGGACAACGAACTCTTTGAATATCGCTGGCCGTACTGCGCCGAAGTCGGCTACGACATGACGAAGACCCCGCCGGCGCCGGTCATGAGCAAAAGGCAGCCGCATCGGCCAAGTTCCTTTCCGCTGTCTCAGTACAAGCGGATCAGTAGGCGGCAATTTCCACAGTACAGCAGTCTTGAGGTCGTGGTGGACCTGTTGGGGCTGAAGGAGCTAGAGCAAATAATTCCGGTGCCGTTACCGCCGGATGTCGAAAACGGAATTTGGCAGGATATTCAGCAACCGCCGACAAGCCCGATGCGAATTCCCGACGTGGTTCGGGTCGTCAACCACACGATGGGAGGTGCGCCGCAGTACAGTCAGCCAAATCTGGCAAGTGTGATCGAAATGAAGTTTGGGATGGACTCGCTTTCTGATGATCAAAGATTTGCTTACGAAGATATAGCTGGCGACAGCGAAAAGTTCCGCTTGCTTCATGCGGACCGATGCAACAGCGCCGACAAGCGCCAGCGTCGCGAATGGATGACCGCCGCCCAGAACGAACCGGTCTATAAACCTGTGTCGCAAGTCATGTCGCTCCCCTTGAGAGCTTCGGCCGATCCGCACGGCTTGGTCGTCGGACTGATTGATGCCGAACACCAAGCCGCGCGGCAAGTCCTTGAAGTCAGTCCGCCGCCTCCAGGAACCCCTGTGATGAGCGCCCGCCCCGACATGCACGAGGCCAATGCAACGGCCGCTCGGGCGCGAGCGCAAATCGAGCTTTCGCTTGCCGCCCCGTTCCTATTAGTGGGCGCGGCAGGTATCGGCGCCGGCGTGGCAACGGTTGCTGGAGGCAGTGCAGCGATCCCCAGTACAACGCTGACTGCAAGCGCCGGCCCAAGAGTGGTGCACTACGGCCGCCTTGTCGGCTGGGGTCGTCTTATCGGAGGAACTGGTTCAGCGGGAGCCGCTGTGGCATATGCACAGTCAGAGGACGGAAGTTCCACGCCTGTACTCACCCCCGAACTTCAACGCCAATGGCACGCCTATCAGGAATGGGAAGCCAGCCAACGATACCAGCCGCGCACGGAACAGCTGTATCTGTTCTGGCCCGACGCGCCGGAGACGAAAAAATGACCGATTTCTTCAATGCGTTCGATGCCGAACGCTGGTACTTCACCTTTGCCGATGAGGACGACAACTCACTTCTTGTCCAGCAAGTCGGGATTGTTGCCATCTTTCATCTCGTTGACGCCTATCTACCGGTTCGCCGCAAAGGCATCGCGGAGGCATTCTCGCTCTACCACAAACTCTATGGAGACAAACTCAAGGGCGGATATCGCGAGGATAAGCGCATGATCGTCCGACCCTTCGCCAAAATGGACTTTGAAGCCTATCGAGACTACATCGTGGACACCAGCCCCATGGGAGTCGTCGAGTTCAAATGCATGTCCAAGTTAAGTCTCGGGCATGTCAGTGACTATATGTTTGGGGTCTATTCTCCTGCCGGATGGTATGAGCAAGTTCACAAACCTCTTACCACGGTAAGGGCTTATTTGCCTGTAGAAGAGCTTGCGGGAGAAGGGAAAGCTCGATTCGAGAACTTCCTGTTGAAGTGCTGCGAGTTGCTTCGTCCTCTCCATGGCGCTGCCGGACTCGGGATTCAGGAATGCCACGATTGGGAGGACTACCAGACGCTTGAACACGAGACAGCCTGGGCATACAGAGGGATAGATGTGTGCGGACCGACCGGAAAGAAGAACTTGCGCGAGGGCTACAAGAATCTCAACTGGTACACCTTCCTGGCCCATCACTGGATTGCCACCCTAGGCACACCCGAGGAACTGAAGACCAAGCTAAACGACGAAAGGATCGCACTCCTCCCCTACAAATGGGGCACCGCCATCCGCGCGGGTGATTGGCCAGCACTCGGCAAAGCCGATACAGATCCAAGACCCGATCTCTACGTAAAGGTCAACAACGCCATCCGTTCATTGCGCGTGCAAGACGTCGGCTCCCTGCACTACGGCTCCATCGCCGGCGAGGTTCGCTTCAATCGGCTGACCAGCAACCTCTGGCTGCGCCGCTTCGATACGCCTCAGGAAATCAAGGCCGTGATCGACGAGTCGGGCAACGTCAAAGCAGAGGAGCGTCACTTCCTCCGTATGCCCTCGGGCACACCTTGTCCATGGCCCGGTATCTGGATCTGCGAGGAGGAGCCGTCACAGGGAAGGAAGACGTTCATGCACAACGACCTCTTGCCGGAAGTGAACGGGCAGGTAGTTACCTGGCGTCTGATCAAAGCGTTGTAGCGGGTCAGCTTCCCGTCTGTGCATCAGCGTACCGACAAGCATAGCCCTGCCAAACTCATCCACAACTCCATCAAGGAGAAAGGCTTAACCATGCCCACCCAGCATGTACGTACCGGGCCGAAGAATCCCGGGGGCAGCACCCGAGGCTCGACCAAACCTGACGCATCGGGCCAGGTGCTGCCCGTGACCAATCCGCTCGACCTCTGGTATCTGTGCGAGAAGGCGCGCTATGCCAGCGCCAATCCGTACCGGCGTGCCAGCGATAAAGCGCCCATGTATCAACGCACGGTGGCACTGATGATCCGGGCGGATAACGAGCTCTTTGAGTATCGCTGGCCTTACTGCGCCGAAGTCGGCTACGACATGACGAAGACGCCACCAGCTCCGATCATGAGTAAAAGGCAGCCGCATCGGCCGAGTTCCTTTCCGCTGTCTCAATACAAGCGGATCAGCAGTCGGCAGTTTCCTCAGTACAGCAGTGTTGAGGTGGTGGTGGACCTGTTGAGTCTGCATGAGTTGGAGGAGATGGTTCCGGTGCCTTTACCTTCAAACGTCGAAAAAGGGCTTTGGCAGGATATCGAGTCGGAGAACTTAGGGAACTTGCGAATTCCCGATGTTGTGAGAGTCACCAATCACACGATGGGGGGAGCGCCGCAATACAGCCAACCTAATCTCAACAGCGTAATTGAAATGAAGTTCGGCGGCGATGCGCTTTCGGACAGACAGCAGAAGGCCTACGAGAGAATCGCGGGCGACAGACTCAAGTTTCGATTGCTGAACAATGACCGTTGCGACAGAGCGGACAGGCGTCAGCGTCGCGAGTGGATGACCGCTGCACAGCAAGAACCCGTCTACAAACCTGTATCGCAGGTCATGTCCCTTCCCCTGCGAGCTTCGGCCGATCCGCACGGTTTGGTCGTTGGCCTGATTGACGACGAGCATCAGGCGGCCCGGCAGGTTCTTGAAGTCAGCCCGCCTCCGCCTGGAACCCCCGTTTTAAGCGCCAGCCCAGGCATGCGAGAGGCTGCCGCGCAGGCGGCACGGGCTCGCGGACAGATTGAAATGTCGCTTGTGGGACCGTTCGTCATCGTAGGCGTCACGGGCATCGGCGCTGGCATGGCCACCGTTGCTGGAGGCAGCGCCGCAGTTTCCGGAACAACCTTGGCAGCGCGCGCCGGACCTCGAGTCGTGCATTACGGCCGCCTTCTTTCCTGGGCGCGTTTCACGGGCGGGACGGGAGCGGTAGGAGCGCCAGTGGCCTATGCGAAGTCGGATGACGGAAGCTCCGAGCCTGTACTGTCTCCCGAACTTCAACGCCAATGGAAGGCCTTCCAAGCGTGGGAGGCCAGCCAACGTCATCAACCGCGCACGGAGCAACTGTATCTGTTCTGGCCCGATGCGCCGGAGACAAAACAATGACCGATTTCTTTAGCGCGTTCGACGCCGAACGCTGGGCCTTCACCTTCATGGATGAAGATGACAAAACCCTTCCAGTGCAGCAGGTGGGAATTGTGGCGGTCTTTCATCTTATCGACGCGTATATCCCAGTTCGTCGCAAAGGCATTGCGGACGCTTTCTGCCTTTACCACGACCTCTATGGCGAGAAGTTGAAGGGGGGATATAGAGAAGACAAGCGGATGATCATTCGCCCCTTCTCCAAGATGAACTTTGACGCCTATCGGGACTACGTTTTGAAGACCTCCCCAATGAACGCCGTCGAGTTCAAGTGCATGTCTCAACTAAGTCTGGGGCATGCCAGTGACTACATGTTTGGCGTTTTTTCTCCAGAAGGCTGGTTCGAGCAGATTCACAAGACATTTACTACTGTCCGGTTCTACCTGCCTGTGGAAGAAATCCGTGGTGACGGGAAAGCTCGGTTTGAGAGCTTCTTGCTGAAATGCTGCTCGTTGCTCCGCCCACTCCACGGCGCTGCCGGACTAGGTATTCAGGAATGCCACAACTGGGGGGACTACCAGACCATCGAGTACGAAACAGCCTGGGCGTACAGAGGCGTTGACCTCTGCACCCCCACGGGAAACGAAGCATGGCGCGACGGCTATTCCAATCTCAACTGGTACACCTTCCTTGCCCACCACTGGATTGCCACGTTGGGCACGCCGGAAGAATTGAAGACCGAGCTCAACGACGAACGCATCGCCCTTCTCCCCTACGAATGGGGCACCGCCATCCGCGCCGGTGATTGGCCCGCGCTAGGCAAAGCCGAGACGGACCCGACTCCCGACCTGTACGTAAAGGTCAACAACGCCATCCGATCACTGCGCGTGCAAGACGTCGGCTCTCTGCACTACGGCTCCATCGCCGGCGAGGTCCGCTTCAATCGGCTGACCAGCAACCTCTGGCTGCGCCGCTTCGATACGCCGCAGGAAATCAAGGCCGTGATCGACGAGTCGGGCAACGTCAAAGCAGACGAGCGTCACTTCCTGCGTATGCCCTCGGGCACACCTTGTCCATGGCCTGGCATCTGGATCTGCGAGGAGGAACCGTCACAGGGAAGGAAGACGTTCATGCACAACGAGATCTTGCCGGACGTGGACGGCCAAATCGTCACCTGGCGTCTGGTCAAAGCGCTATAGCGGAGGCAACAACTCAATGCCAGAAATCATCCGCAAAGACGATAGCACCGACCACGGCGGATTGGTGCTTGAGGGTTTCCCGCGCACCAACCTCAATGGCAAACCCATGGCCGGCGTCGGCCATCAGGTTTCATGCCCCAAATGCGAGGGCGTCTTTCCCATCGTCGAGGGCAGTCCGACATACAAGGTCAATGGCATCCCGGTTGCGCTGAACGGCATGAAGACAGCGTGTGGCGCCCGTCTGCTCGCCAGCGGCTCGAAAGCGCGCGTCGACGGCCACGCGGTCCGGGATCATCTGCCTGAGTGACCCTCACCCCCGCTCAACCTTCCATCCCATCTCGGCCGATATCCCGGCAGCCGCGCCCTGCACCACCGGCACCATCTCGCGCATGCGCTCCAGCGACATATAGGGCACGGTGCTCGACACACTGATGGCGGCGACGATGCCGCTGGAGGCATCGCGCACGGGCGCTGCCACGCAGCGGATCGAAGGCTCGTTGTCTTCCAGGTCGAACGCATAACCCTGCGACGCGTAATCGCGCATACGGTCGCGGAACGCCTCCCAGCCTTGCTGTCCGCCGGGCGCGCGCGACGACACCGGCGCGCCGACGCGATGCAGCGCCTTCCACTGCGGCTCGTCCGCGTCCAGCAGCAACGCCTTGCCCACACCGGTCGCGGCGAGCGGCATACGGTGGCCGACCCGCGATCGCATTTCCAATCCCTTTTTGCCCGGAATCTTCTCCAGGTACAGCACGTCGTTGTTGTCGCGCACCGCCAGGTGAATCGTGTCGCCGGTCATGTCGGCCAGGCTGTCCAGATAGGGACGCGCCAGCGTCGCCAGCGGAAAGGCCTCGCGCGCCTGAAAGCCCAGCTCGATCAACTTGGGCCCCAGCACGTAGCCCACACCCGGCAGTGCGCGCAGGTAGCGCTCTTGCACCAGACAGCTTGCAAGCCGGTGCGTCGTGCTGCGCGCCACGCCGATGCGCGCGCAGATTTCCTTCAGGTCGCGGGCGCCATCGGCCACGGCCTGCACCACGGCAAGACCGCGCATCAGCGTCTGCGTGCCGGCGGGCGCGGCGGCATCGGGGTCAAGCGTGGCGGGTTGCTCCGGGGGCAGTGTGGTGGCAGTCATGTTGCAAAGGCAAAGTTGCGGCGCGGTGGGAAAGATCGGCAAGCATATCCGGCGCCGCGGCACGGATGCGTAGGTAAGGCGGGAATCCACGGCGCTTCGCCGAGCAAACGAGTCACTTCGGATGCCATTGAAAGGCCAATCCAAACGCGCCACGAATTCCCTGTATGTGGGATTTAATTCTATATTTTGAGATTTTTCAAGCGCTGAACTAGAATTTTTGCCACCGTTCGCCGCGCGTCTCCCGCGCGCGCACGGCAGATTTCAGACAACAAGGTCCGCGCCCACTTCGCTAGTTCCGCGCGCCATCAAGGCGCCACGACGGCATCCGGATGCGCGGACAGAGACGAGACAGACTCTGATGCATACCGGATCGCCCGCCCGTGCGGCTCTCATCGCGCTGGATTGGGGCACCTCTTCACTTCGCGCCTACCGCCTGGATGCCACGGGCCGCACGCTCGATACGCGCCATCTGCCCTGGGGCATCATGCGCCTGCCGCAACCGCTGCAGGACGGCGCGGCCACCACGGCACTGTCCGGCTTTGAACTGGCTTTTGAACAGGCCTGCGGCGACTGGCTGCGCGCCGAACCGGCCCTGCCCGTGATCGCCTGCGGCATGGTCGGCAGCGCGCAGGGCTGGAAGGAAGCCGCCTACCTGGACGTACCCGTCGACCTGGAACGCATCGGCACGCTGCTGACGCTGGTGGACCGCCCCGGCGGCACCCCGGTCCACATCGTGCCGGGCCTCATCCAGCGCCACGGCCTGCCCAACGTGATGCGCGGCGAGGAAACCCAGGTTTTCGGCGTGATGGCCGACGAGGCCAGCGCCAACGCCGACAGCGTGCTCATCGGGTTGCCCGGCACGCACTCCAAATGGGTCAACGCGCGCCGCGGCCGCGTCACCCATTTCGACACCTTCATGACCGGCGAGGTCTACGCGGCGCTGCGTGGCCACACCATCCTCGGCCGCACGATGGCCGACGCCCCCAATGCCGACATGGCCGCCTTCGAACGCGGCATCAAGGTTGCCGGCGCCCCCGCCGGCCGGGCCGGCGTGATGTCCACCATCTTCAGTACGCGCGCGCTGGGCCTGACCGGCGAACTCGCGCCTGAATCGCAAGCCGACTACCTGTCGGGCCTCTTGATCGGCCATGAAGTCGCCGCGCTGGCCGAAATGCTGCGCCAGCAGGGCGACCTGCCCCGCATCGTGCTGTGCGGCGAGCCCGCGCTGTGCAAGCGCTACATCCTGGCCATGCAGCATTACGGCCTGGGCGCGCCCGAGCAGGCGCAGAACGCCACCGAGCGCGGCCTGTGGCATCTGGCCATCTGCGCCGGACTTGTGTCTCCTTCCACCCCGATCCCCGCCTAGGAACCTTCGATGAACCATCCCGGTCTGCAAACCGCCATGGCCCACTGCGGCCTGATCGCCATCCTGCGCGGCATCACGCCCGCCGAAGCCGAGTCTGTCGGACAGGCGCTGTATGACGCAGGCTTCCGCCTGATCGAAGTGCCGCTGAATTCGCCGGATCCGCTGGACAGCATCCGCGCCATGCGCGCCGCACTGCCCACCGATTGCCTCATTGGCGCCGGCACCGTCCTCAATCCTGACGACTGCGCGCGCATCCAGCAGGCCGGCGGCGAACTCATCGTCATGCCGCACAGCGACCCGGCCGTCATCCGGCAGGCCAAGAAGCTGGGCATGGCGTCGTGCCCGGGCGTCGCCACGCCCACGGAAGCGTTTGCCGCGCTGGCTGCGGGCGCCGACGTGTTGAAGATGTTTCCGGCCGAGCAGCTCGGCCCGGCTGTGCTCAAGGCCTGGCGCGCGGTGATGCGCCCGCCGATCGCACTGGTTCCCGTGGGCGGCATCACGCCCGACAACCTTTCGAATTACGCCCAGGCGGGCGCCAGCGGCTTCGGCCTGGGCTCCGCCTTGTACAAACCCGGCCTGTCGGCCGAAGCAACCGGCCAGAACGCACGCGCTTTCGTCGCGGCCTGGCAACGCGCCTATCCTGCCCAGGAGACACAAGCATGAAGATCACCAAGCTCACCACCTACATCGTGCCGCCCCGGTGGTGCTTCCTGAAGATTGAAACTGACGAAGGCATCGTCGGCTGGGGCGAGCCCGTCGTCGAAGGCCGCGCGCACTCCGTTGCCGCCGCCGTCGAAGAACTGTCCGATTACCTGATCGGCAAGGATCCGCGCAACATCGAAGACCACTGGACGGTCTTGTACCGCGGCGGCTTCTACCGCGGCGGCGCCATCCACATGAGCGCGTTGGCCGGCATCGACCAGGCGCTGTGGGACATCAAGGGCAAGCACCTTGGCGTGCCCGTGTCGCAACTCCTGGGCGGCAACGTGCGCGACCGCATCCGCGTGTACTCGTGGATCGGCGGCGACCGTCCCGCCGACACCGCCGCGGCCGCCAAGAGCGCCGTCGAGCGCGGCTTCACCGCCGTCAAGATGAACGGCACCGAAGAGCTGCAGTACATCGACTCGTTCGACAAGGTTGAAAAGTGCCTGGAGAACGTCGCCGCCGTGCGCGACGCCGTCGGCCCCAACGTGGGCATCGGCGTCGACTTCCACGGCCGCGTGCACAAGCCCATGGCCAAGGTGCTGATGAAGGAACTTGATCCGTTCAAGCTCATGTTCATCGAAGAACCCGTGCTGAGCGAACACTACGAAGCGCTGAAGGAACTGGCGCCGCTGACGTCCACGCCCATCGCGCTTGGCGAGCGCCTGTTCTCGCGCTGGGACTTCAAGCGTGTGCTGTCCGAAGGCTACGTCGACATCATCCAGCCCGACCCGTCGCACGCCGGCGGCATCACCGAAACCCGCAAGATCGCCGCGATGGCCGAAGCCTATGACGTCGCGCTGGCCCTGCACTGCCCGCTCGGCCCCATCGCGCTGGCCACCTGCCTGCAGATCGACGCCGGTTGCTACAACGCGTTCATCCAGGAACAGAGCCTGGGCATCCACTACAACGCCGCCAACGACCTGCTCGACTACGTCAGCAACCGCGAGGTCTTCGCCTACGAGGACGGCATGGTCGCGATCCCGCAAGGGCCGGGCCTGGGCATCGAAGTGAACGAGGAATACGTCAAGGAACGCGCCGCAGTGGGCCACCGCTGGCGCAATCCCATCTGGCGTCACGCCGACGGCAGCTTCGCCGAATGGTAAGCCGATAAAAGAGAGAGGAGACACCATTGTCCACCGCCGCCCAAGCCGGCCTGCAAGGCGCTCAGCGCCCGACCCGCAGCCGCTACATCATCATGGTGATGCTGTTCATCACCGTCGTCATCAACTACCTGGACCGCAGCAACCTGTCCATCGCCGCCCCCGCCCTCAAGGACGAGTTCGGCCTGGACACGTGGCATGAAGGCCTGATCCTGTCGGCCTTCGGCTGGACCTACGCCGCCATGCAAATCCCAGGCGGCTGGCTGGTGGACCGCGTGTCCCCCCGCGTGCTGTACGCCGCCGCGCTGATCCTGTGGTCCGCGGCCACGTTCTTCATGGGCTTTGCCGGCAGCTTCGTCATCCTGTTCGTCCTGCGCCTGGCCGTGGGCGCGCTGGAAGCCCCGGCCTACCCCATCAACAACCGCGTGGTCACCACCTGGTTCCCGGAACGCGAACGCGCCACCGCCATCGGCTTCTACACGTCGGGCCAGTTCGTCGGCCTGGCGTTTCTGACGCCCGTGCTGGCCTGGTTGCAGCACCACTACGGCTGGCACATGGTGTTCGTCAGCACCGGCCTCCTGGGCATCATCTGGGGCGTGCTGTGGTTCATGATCTACCGCGAACCGCGCCAGTTCAAGGGCGCCAACGCGGCGGAGATCGAGCTGATCCAGCAAGGCGGCGGCGTCGTCGACCTGGACACGCGCGTGCGCGAAAAGAAGGCCCCGTTCAACTGGAACGACCTGGGTCTTGTCATGAGCAAGCGCAAGCTGTGGGGCGTGTACCTCGGCCAGTTCTGCCTGACCTCCACGCTGTGGTTCTTCCTGACGTGGTTCCCCACGTACCTGGTCAAGTACCGCGGCATGGACTTCATCAAGTCCGGCTTCCTGGCGTCGGTGCCCTTCCTGGCGGCCTTCGTCGGCGTGCTGTGCTCGGGGGTCCTGTCCGACTTCCTGATCCGCCGCGGCGCCACCGTCGGCATGGCGCGCAAGCTGCCCATCATCCTGGGTCTCTTGATCTCCACGTCCATGATCGGCGCGAACTTCACGGACTCCACGCCGTGGGTCATCTTCTTCCTCGCCGTGGCGTTCTTTGGCAACGGTCTGGCGTCGATCACGTGGTCGCTCGTGTCCACGCTGGCGCCCGTTCGCCTCCTGGGCCTGACCGGCGGCGTGTTCAACTTCGTCGGCAACCTGTCGTCGATCTGCACGCCCATCGTGATTGGCTTGCTGGTGTCAAAGGACAGCTTTGCGCCGGCGATCGTGTACGTGTCGTCGCTGGCGTTGCTGGGCGCGCTGTCGTACATCCTGCTGGTTGGGAAGGTGGAACGGATCGAGGCTTGATGGCTTGGCCTGGATTTGAATTCTGGCTTTGAATGAAGGGGCGTCCTGCGGGACGCCCTTTCTTCATGTGGCGCGAATCTGACGCGGCTTATTCTTCTGTCTGATCAGGCGAAATCCTGACCGTGCCAGTCTGGCCCCGATGCTCACGGCAAAGAAAAAGCCCCGGTGGAACCCTGTCCGCCGGGGCTTTTCATTGGGCGGCCCGAAGGCCGAGCCTCAGCAGCCCTGCGTCGCCAGCTTGCGCCGCCGCACGTTCCCGGCGCGCTGCACCAGCACCAGTCCCAGTCCCGCCGTTGCAATCACCGCGCCAGCAATCGGCACCGCCGCGTAGCCCATGCCCGCCGAGACAACCGCGCCCCCGGCCGCCGCGCCCACCGCGTTGCCCAGGTTGAACGCGCCCACGTTCATCGACGAGGCCAGTCCGGGCGCATCGGTCGCGGCGCGCATCACGCCCATCTGCAGCGGCGGCACCACCGCGAACGTCGCGACGCCAAAGATCAGCAGCGCCACCGCCGCGCCGACCGGCGTGGACGCCAGCCACGGGAATGCCAGCAGGTCCACGATCACCAACACCAGGAAGAAGATCAACGTGCCATCGAGCGAGCGGTCGGCCATGCGTCCACCCACGCCGTTGCCCAACGTGAAGCCCAGGCCGATCAGCACCAGCATGCCCGTCACGAACGCCGGGGATGCGCCAGTAATTTCGGCCAGCGTCGGGGCGATGTACGTGTACAGCGTGAACATCGCGCCCGCGCCCAGCACCGTGGTCAGCAGCGCCAGCAGCACAGCGGGGCTGCGCAGCACGGCCAGTTCATGACGTACGTTGGGACGCCGGCCCGCCTCGCCCGCCGGCAGCGCGAACCACAGCGACAGCATCGCAATCAGGCCCAGCACCGCCGTCGCAAAGAACGACATCCGCCAGCCGATCGTCTGTCCCAGCCACGTCGCGGCCGGCACGCCGCCCACGTTGGCGATGGTCAGGCCCATGAACATCGTCGCCACCGCACTGGCCTGCTTGTGACGCGGCACCACGCTGGCGGCCACCAGCGAGCCCAGGCCAAAAAACGCCCCATGGTTCAGGCTGGTCACCAGACGGGCCAGCAGCAACGTCGTGTAGTTGGGCGACAGCGCCGACAGGATGTTGCCGATGGTGAAGATCGCCATCAGCAAAATCAGCGCCTTGCGCCGCGACCAGCGCGAGAACGCCAGCGTCATCAGCGGCGCGCCGACCATCACGCCGATCGCGTAGGCGCTGACCAGCATGCCGGCGCTGGGAATGGACACGTTCACCCCCTCGGCGATGACGGGCAACAGGCCCATGGGAGAGAACTCGGTCACGCCGATGCCAAACGCACCGACAGCGAGCGCCAACAACGGCGGGCCGGCCTTCACCGGCTGGGTTTCTTGGGGATTCATGCAAGTTCCTTGGGTTCGATGGCGCCGGCGGGATGTTCCTGGGGCGCATCCGGCCTGAAATGGCCGGCACATCGGATAGACAGGGGTGCAGTATGACGGCCGGATACTTGCAGAAAAAGGTGTCTAGCGGGCAAACACTTTTGACTTCAGGTCATTAATCGACCAGCGTTTAGCCAAACCGAGGGCGCTTCCATCGAACTTCCACTTCGAGGCCGAGGAGGTCCAACATGTCGAACACCTTTTGCAGCTGCACGGTGGGCTTTCCCCGTTCCAAGTCGACCACGAACCGGTTTCCGGAATTTCCCAGTCCCGCCAAGTCGACTTGCAGCAAGCCCTGCCGCCGGCGCACAGCCCTGATCAGAGCCCCCAACTCGGTTGACGTAGAAACGACCGCAGGAATCGCATCAAGCTCGAGCGTGGTCGTCATCGCCTTATCCCCAAAGTTACCGATCGGTAATCCTAAGGCCATTTTCACGACATTCGAGCTTGAAACTTACCGAGCGGTAATCCTCAAGATCAAATCAGACGTCTTCCGAAGGCGCGGCCGCTTCGCCTCGCCCGTGGGACCCAAAAACAAAAAAGGGCGTCCTTTCGGACGCCCTCTCTGTTGAACCACCCCGCCGCTTACTTCAGCAGCAGCGCATTCAACCGCTTCACGAACGCAGCCGGGTCCGCAATCTGCGCCCCTTCTGCCAGCAGCGCCTGATCGAGCAGCAGACGCGCCCACTGATCGAACTCGCCATCTTCAGCCGCACGAATACGCGCCAGCAACGGATGCTCGGGGTTGATCTCCAGCACGGGCTTAACATTCGGCGCTTCCTGGCCCGCAGCCTTCAGCATGCGCAGCAGATGCGGGCTGAGTTCGTTCTGGCCCACCACGACGCACGCCGGCGAATCCACCAGACGCAACGTCACGCGCACTTCCTTGACCTGATCTTCCAGCGTCTTTTGCAGGCGCTCGACCAGCGGCTTGAAGTCCTCGGCCACTTCGGCCTGGTGCTTCTTTTCTTCCTCGTCGGCCAGTTCCGCCAGATCGAGGCCGCCCTTGGCCACCGACACCAGCGACTTGCCGTCGAATTCGCGCAGGTACGACAGCATCCACTCGTCCACGCGATCGGACAGCAGCAGGACCTCGATGCCCTTCTTGCGGAAGATCTCAAGGTGCGGGCTGTTGCTGGCCGCGGCGAACGTGTCCGCCGTGACGTAGTAGATCTTGTCCTGGCCTTCCTTCATGCGCGACACGTAGTCGGCAAACGAGACCGTCTGCGCCTGATCGCCAGAATTCGTCGACGCGAAACGCATCAGTTTGGCGATGCGCTCCAGGTTGGCCGAATCCTCGCCCGCGCCTTCCTTCAGCACCTGGCCAAATTCCGACCAGAACGTCGCGTAGTCTTCCGGCTTGTTCTCGGCCAGGTCTTCCAGCAGCGACAGGATGCGCTTGGCGGAACCTTCGCGGATAGCGCGCACGTCGCGGCTTTCCTGCAGGATCTCGCGCGACACGTTCAGCGGCAGGTCCGCCGAATCGATCACGCCGCGCACAAAGCGCAGGTACGACGGCAGGAGCTGGTCGGCGTCGTCCATGATGAAGACGCGCTTGACGTACAGCTTCACGCCGTGGCGGCCGTCGCGGTCCCACATGTCCATGGGCGCGTGCTTGGGCACGTACAGCAGCTGCGTGTACTCGCTGCGGCCTTCGACGCGGTTGTGCGTCCAGGCCAGCGGATCGTCGTAGTCGTGCGAGACCGTCTTGTAGAACTCGCGGTACTGCTCTTCCGTCACCTCGGACTTGTTGCGGGCCCACAGCGCGTTCGCCTGGTTCACCGTTTCCAGTTCGTCTGTCTTGACCTGCTCGCCCTTCTCTTGATCCCACTCTTCCTTGGCCATGCGGATCGGCAGCGAGATGTGGTCGGAATAGCGGCGCAGGATCTCGCGCAGTTTCCAGCCGTTCAGGAGTTCGTCCTCGTCAGCGCGCAGGTGCAGCGTCACGTCCGTGCCGCGGCCGGCCTTTTCAGCGGCGGCAATCGTGAACTCGCCCTGGCCGTCGGATTCCCACTGGATCGCGTCCGTGGAACCGGCGCGGCGGCTCACCACCGTCACCTTGTCCGCCACGATGAACGACGAATAAAAGCCCACGCCGAATTGGCCGATGAGCTGGGCATCCTTTTGCTTGTCGCCGGTCAGCTGCGAGAAGAACTCGCGCGTGCCCGAACGGGCGATCGTGCCCAGGTTGGCCACCGCCTCTTCGCGCGACAGGCCGATGCCGTTGTCGGAGATCGTGATGGTGCGGGCGGCCTTGTCGTAGCTGACCGTGATGGCCAGTTCGCCGTTGCCTTCCAGCAATTCCGGCTGGTCGATGGCTTCGAAGCGCAGCTTGTCGCAGGCGTCCGACGCGTTCGACACCAGCTCGCGCAGGAAGATTTCCTTGTTGCTGTACAGCGAATGGATCATCAGATGAAGCAGTTGCTTCACCTCGGCCTGGAACCCCAGGGTTTCGGACGCGGAATTCGTGGCGGTTTGGCTCATGGTTCTGGGTAGCTCGGAAAATAAATTAGGGACAAATATCAGTCGGCTGGGGCGATGCGCCGGCGCGGCCGCCCGGAAACCCTACTGATGTGGGGGCCAATGGGAACTTTTCAAGGCCGGGTGGCGGAGAAGCAACCTGACAGGCGGCTGTCCCCGGTAAAATCCCGCACTTTTCTCACCTGCCCCTCCTCGGCCGGCCCTCCCGCCATGCACCCCGCCTCCCTGACCCAACCCGCCCCCGGCAAAGCCAATCCCGGCGCGTCCGATGACGCCGACACCAGCCACGATCTGGTCTACGGCCCCGACGACTGCCCCGCGCCGCCCGTCGCCTTCGTCGCCGCCCTGCAGCACTTGCTGGCCATCCTGGTCCCCATCGTCACCCCCGGCCTGCTCATCTGCCAGGCCCTGGGCGTCAGCAGCCGCGACACCACCCTGATCGTCTCCATGTCGCTGGTGATCTCCGGCATCGCCACCTACGTCCAGTGCAAGCGCTTCGGCCCTCTGGGCGCGGGTTTGCTCATCGTGCAGGGCACCAGCTTCAACTTTGTCGGCCCGCTGATCGCCGGCGGTTCGGTCATGGTCAAGCAAGGCACCCCGGTCGAAGCCGTCATGGCCGCGATCTTCGGCGTCGTCATCGCCGGGTCCTTTGTTGAGATGGGCATCAGCCGCATCCTGCCCTTCGTCAAACGCCTGATTACCCCGCTCGTCACCGGCATCGTCGTGCTGCTGATCGGCCTGACGCTCATCAAGGTCGGTCTCATCAGCATGGGTGGGGGCTTCGGCGCGATGGCGAACGGCACTTTCGCCAGCGCCGAGAACCTGACGCTGTCCGGCCTCGTCCTCGGCACCATCATCCTGCTCAACCGCGTGCCGGTTGTGTGGATTCGCAGCACGGCGCTGGTCTTGGCGCTGGCCGTGGGCTATATCGCCGCCGCTTACATGGGCCGCCTGGACTTCACCGGCGCCCGCGAAGCCGCCGCCTTTCAGATTCCGGTTCCACTGCACTTCGGCCTGGGTTTCTCGTGGGCCCTGTTCGTGCCGATGTTGATCATTTATCTGGTCACGTCCCTGGAAGCCATCGGCGACGTCACCGCCACCAGCAAGGTTTCCAAGCAGCCGGTGGAAGGTCCGCTCTGGATGCAGCGCATCAAGGGCGGCGTGCTGGTCAACGGTGCGAATTCGCTGCTGGCTGGCGTATTCAATACGTTCCCCAGCTCGGTGTTTGCGCAGAACAACGGCGTCATTCAGCTGACCGGCATCGCCAGCCGTCATGTGGGCGTGTGGATTGCGGGGATGCTGATCCTGCTGGGTCTGTTCCCGGTGGTGGCGGGTGTCCTGCAAGCCGTGCCCGAGCCCGTTCTGGGTGGCGCTGCGATGGTGATGTTTGGCGCGGTGGCCGCTTCCGGGATCAATATCCTGGCGGGCATCCAGCTGGATCGCCGCGCGCTGCTGATCATCGCCGTGTCCCTGGCGCTGGGCCTGGGCGTGTCGCAGGTGCCGGAAATTCTGTCTCACCTGCCGCACTCGGTAAAGAGCGTGCTGGAATCGGGCGTGGCAACCGGCGGGATCTGCGCGCTGGTGATGAACTGGTTCTTGCCCGAGAAGAAGTGAGAATTTTGGGGGTGCGGTCGGGGTTTAGCAGCCCCGACCTGCCCCTTGGACGGCAGGCTCGCCCGGCCGTCGCCTGACAAGAAGAGAAAGACCGCATATAATCGCGGTCTTCGCATCTCCCGCAGCCGTCACCTGGACGTGCTCGCGACCCCCTAGCCCGGGTGGTGAAATTGGTAGACGCAGGGGACTCAAAATCCCCCGCCGCAAGGCGTGCCGGTTCGATTCCGGCCCCGGGCACCACTCAAAAATCAAGCACTTACGACGCTTCCCACGCCGGTGAAGCGCGATGCGTTCCGCATTCGTTCCGCGTTTGGCTTGCTGCTCCACCGACAGTTCTCCCCCCAACTGCGCAAGTCGCCAGCAGGGTCATTGCCGTTGGCAATTGACCATCCGCGATCCGGGTAGTCACCGGACGCTTACGCTACCCCTGGGAAGATAAGAAGCCTTCGAACTCAGCAACGGCATCACGTCGCAACCACGGATTAATTTTCTTGCGTTTTATCGGACCGTGATGATTGACCGTAAATCGAAGAAGCCTGGCGCAGTAATCGATGGCAAATTTATGGTTCGATTTGGTTTCCGTCTTGAATGTCTCGCAGTCCGTCTTGCCCGCTGCCTGCATCAAGAGATTTTTCAGAGAGTCATCAAACGACATCGAATTTCCAGAGCATTGGAAAATACCCGCCTCTTCAGTACACGGCGTATTTGAATCTGGATTTTTAACGTCTACACCCGCGTTCCACCTCCAGGAACTCTCAAAGCCACCCAGAACACGAAGAACCTCAAGCATTGCAGCCTTTCGATGCGTGAGACTTTTCCACGGCCCTAGGTCAGCCACAACACTTGAGTAGATATCGTGCACTTGATTCGGCTGAAATATCTCATCGGGTGCGTCAATTGCCCAGTCGATCAGTTCGTTGAGGAATGAATCGGGAGGCGATTCCCGGTTATGTACGACACTCTTGCACGCCACGAACGTCCTGGACATTGTTGACTCCTCATCGGTCGAAACGCGTCACGGCGTTCTCGCTACACCGACCACGCATCGTGAATGATCCCTATCAGCACCCAGCAACCGCGATCTTTCTCGAGAACAAGGCGAAGCGCGGCCCATTCATTAACGCGCCGAGGGTCGCTGACACTTGGGTCTACAACGTATTCGACCCTGGTTGCCTGAGGATAGACCTCAGCCGCGTTGTTCGACGTTGTTCCAGCTGCTTGATCGTTGTTGATGCTTATCGACATCGCTTGTGAAAAATCGCGGTCGAGCACATAGCGCTCCGCGTAGGCGGCAGAAGACATCTCAATTGGAGCTCCGGAGCCTTCCGCATAACCCCATCGACGAATGGTGGGGTCCGTCCACAACGACCGTACCTGGTCTTGAGACAAAACGACGTCGCTGGCGACGTTCACATAGGCGCTCGGGGAAAAGCGCACACCTTGTTTTGGATGCACGAAAGCCGCGAGTTTCCCTCCGTCCTTGGCCACGAGAGAAGCGATCACCGTGTCCGCAGCATTCCGTGCTGACCCAGCGAGGCACGTGTCGAGACTGTCCTGTGTCGTCGACGCTTCCTTTATGACGCACGCGGACACCACCACGCCGGTCATCAACACCAGACCCATCAGGCGAAGGATACGTAGGAATTCGATGCTAAATGCTCCTTAGGAATACCGAGGGGCTTGCGCTGCCCGGATCACGCGCCGCTGAGCGCGGCCCACGTCTTGGGGCCTACGATCCCATCTGGGACGAGTCCATGAAGGCGTTGAAAGCGCCTTATGGCGGCCTCAGTTGTGCCGTCGAACGTGCCGGTGTCGGACACACCGACTTTAGTTTGGATCAGCTTCACCAATTCGCCGCTAGCTGGGCGTCGCAGCGTCGGCCGCTTCGCGCCATCCGATGCTGGGATGAGCTCCGGCGCGGGGGCCGTCCCCGACATGATCTTGCCTACCTCCAGCCTGAAGACGTCCATATTGAAGGTCGGGTCGTTCTTTCGACCCTTGGGCAAAGCGTACTCCTTGTGCCCACAGCACATGATCGGTTCCGCTTTTATATGAGCGAGAATCGCTGCGCAGCCTCTGACATAGGCGTTCATCTGGATCGTGGGCCAGGGAAATTCGGCTTTCGGTCCGGAGACAAACCCCGAGTTTTCCGCCTCGATACCAATAAAGCTGCTGTTGCCGGAGGAGATCCCCTGCCAAGAGCCAGCTCCCGCGTGGAAGGCGCGGCCAGCCGCCACTACGAAGTACGTGCCGTCGCGGCCAAGGCAGAGTTGGGACAGCGGGCCGCTGAGATCAGGCCGACCGTTGGTGACGATTCCCAGGCTAGGCATGTTTCCGTTGAGAGGACCGGCCGTGTGGTGGCATATGACGCCCTTGATGTCGTCGACGTCGCCGTGGCCGCGCGTCTGCCAACCCGGCTGTTCGGCAACTTTGAGCCCAGCATCCTTGAGAACCTTCGGCAACCAGATCAGTGAAAAGGTCATTTGGAAACTCCTCCATCTGCGGCTGGCAGGGCTTCGTCCGGCGTGGCCTCCAGCTCGTCGAAATCGACATCACATCCGTCCCTGTCGATGCCTTCGTTGACGAATTGCACCCCACCGATGGCTACCGGCAGGTCTTCGTCCGGTGTAGCGTCGACATCCAGAAACTCGGCATCGCATCCATCAACGTCCTCCGTCTTGCTACGCACTGATGCCATGATCTTCTCCACGCTCAAGTGTTCAGCGCACCGCGAATGGGAACCACCGGGTCGCAACGCGACGCTATAGCTCCTGGGCGGCCTTCTCCACTGCGCTGATCGCGCGCAGGAAGGCGTCGATTTTCGCTTTGACGTTCGCTTCGTTCGGGTTGTCGTCGGCCAATGCGTCTCTGGCCTTCTTGAAGGCGTCAATCGTTTCGGTGACGGCGTCAATTGCATTGCGTACCGGGATCAAGCGGATCCGCTTGGCGTTATGTTCGTTTTCAGCGGCTTGCTGCTTTACTTGCTTCTCGAGCAGATTCAACTGCGCAATCCGGCCGTGCATATTGTTGATAATTTCTGCAGCGGTATTGCCCATAATCTCTTTTCGTGCTGCTTCCGCTTGCTCGTCGATGCTTCTGATGTTCTCCACCTCCACCGCATCGAAGATGTCCTTGGCCTCAGTCTGATTCGTAAAGTCCACGAGCCTTCTCGACTGCGCGATTACCACCGCGACAAACTCCGCCGAGCCCTTGCCTTTAGCGTCGTTGATAATCTTGGCAATATCGTCGAGCAGCCGCTTCAGCTCGGCGATACAGGCCGCGATTCCGATGATATTGCTCATAGTTCACGCCACCTTTGCGTAAGGGTCCTGACTTCGGCGACCGCCGCGATGAGCGAATCCACATTGACAGGTTTGCGCTCCTTCACGGCCAGAGCCAACTGCGACTGCGTCGCCCCCCAGGTGGCGAGCGCATTCTCGGCCGCCCCAATTACCGACAGCCCGGCTTTCTCGCGTCGCCGAATCGCTTCGAGCTTCTCGTTGTACTCGTTCATATGAGGGGCGATTTGCCGTTGGACGAGGTCCAGTTGGGCGACCTGGGCCTTCAGCTCGTTGATCTTGGCTGGCTGTCTCGCAGGCCCTGCCGAGGTCAAGTTGAGCAATTGCAGCGTGGCACTCTTCTGCTGTTTGCCGAGTTCATCGTTTCGCTTGATCCAATCCCCGTATAAATTGCCGCTTCTCAGGTGTTCAACCTGGGTCTCGATTTGCACGACGAACAGACTCCGTGCGTCTGCGACTTGCGCATTAATCAGGGCGGTGATCTGGACCAGCGAAGGGCCAAACTTGATTAGTGATTCCTCGAGTGACTGTGCAGCGACGTGCTTGGCATATTCCCCATAGACGAAAGCAGCAGTGTCTGCAGCGAGACCCGCCACCGCCGCGCTGGCTCCCGTCGTCGCATCTATCTTGACTGTGTCAAGCAAACGCTTGACAGAATCCGCCACCTTTCTTGCGCTCTCGGCCCCTCTATTGCCCGAGTCAACAATCTGTTCGATGGACTGCGCGTAGGTGACCATCGCGTCCAGTGACGTCATGGTTGCCGACCACGCGGCGTCCAGTTTCCTAGCCGAGGCATCGCCGAGCGCTATGGCGTCGGCGCTGCGCGCAGACGCGACCTCCGCTTTAACCACCTCGCCGGCTGTTCCCATCGCCTCCTTGAGCTGGATGGTGGCCACCGTGAAGCCGCGCGTATCCGGCAGAGCGGTACAGCCTCCCAGCAAGCTGGCCACCAGGACGAGAGCCCAAAGCCCGCGCCACCGGCGATTCGCCACATGCACCTTGCATTCTTGCGTCATGATCGTCCGCCAGTCTTGCGCTTCTTCATTGCGCTTCGAGCCTGTACATAGGAGCGAAAGATAATTAAGAGGGGTGGGGCAAATCCATACTCTATTTAGCGTATTCCGCGGGCGGCGATCTGAAGCGGTTTGTATTGGCAGTCACAAAGCAACCACTGACGTCTTAGCCCTCCCAAAAAATTCGCTCGCCAACTTTCATCATCCCGTCATCCGCCCTACCTAAGCTTCCCGCTTTTTCTGAAGGGCAGCACAGATGGCGAACGACAAGCACGACGGCAAACTTGAGGTTGCCAACAAACTCGCAGCACTGCCGACGGATGCGGATCCGCGCCGTCGCAGTCTGCTCAAGGCCGGTTTCGGCGCCACGCTCCTGCCGGTCGGCGGCTCGTTGCTGCTGTCTGCCTGCTCCAGTGACGACGATGACGACGACACCGCGTCGCCCGAAACGCCCGGAACGCAGCCGCAGCCCCAGCCCGAACCGCAACCCCAACCTGTCAACGTCTCCAGCTTCGCTGTCGCAGTGCTGCCGGACACGCAGTTCTACTCGCGGTACGCAACCGACGCCGAAAACCAGCAATTCATGCGCAAGTACGGCAGCGAGCCGTTCAAGGCGCAGACGCAGTGGGTGGCCGATCATTCCAAAACACTCGGCATCCCGTTCCTGATCCACTTGGGCGACGTCGTCGATCAACAGAGCAAGCCCGACCAGTGGAAGGTGGCCGATGCCGCAATGGCGATTCTGGAAGACGCCAAGGTCCCGTACTCGATCCTGGCCGGCAACCACGACGTGATCCTGGACCGCGATTACGTCGACGCCAGCAGCCAGGGCAGCGCCACGGACGCGCAGCGCAATCTGGCCAATGAGCCTTATCTGAAGACCTTCAGCGCCGATCGCGCCAAGAACCAGGCCACGTTTGGCGGCCGCGATCCCAGCGGCTTTCACGAGTATCACGTGTTCGAAGCCGAGGGCCAGAAGTTCATGGTGCTGTCGCTGTCGTGGCGCATCTCCGATGACGCGTTGACCTGGGCCAACCAAGTCATTCGCACGAACCCGACGCTGCCGGTGATTCTGGTCAACCACCAGTTGCTGAACATCGACAAGGATGGCGTCACGCCGCTGGAAGTGCCCTACGGCCTGATGCTGTGGGACAAGCTGATCCGCGACAACGATCAGATCTTCATGACCCTGAACGGCCACTATCATGGCGCCGCACATCTGACCAAGACCAACGCGTTCGGCAACGCGGTCGAGGAAATGGTGGTGGATTATCAGATGGCCTATCAGGGCGGCAACGGCCTGATGCGTCTGTACGAATTCGACCTCAGCAACAACGAGATCCGGGTGCTGTCGTTCTCGCCTTGGGTGCCGCAAAAGCCGAAGAACACGCTCAACACGTTTGACCAGGCCATTCTGGCTGGCGCGAACGAGCAGTTCACCATCAAGATGGATTTTGCGAAGCGCTTTGGCGGCTTCAACAAGGAATTCAAGGCGGCTACGCCGTCGCACACCGCGCTGATCGACCAGGCGCGCGCGCTGATCCTGGCGAACTACACGGATCCGGTCGCCGCCGAGCAAAAGCCTGCCGCCGATGCGGAAGACTATCCGCAGGTGTCTGGCACGCTGGCGCACTGGCGCTTCTTTGGCGGCGCCAATGGGCAGCCCGTGCCGGTGGGCGAAGTGATCGCCGACCGTACCGGATTGAACCCGATGCGCCGCGCGCCCTTGAACGTCGACGGCGTGGCCGGCGCGCAACTGGGCGACGTGGTCTGGTCGGACGACCGCCATTTCCTGTCGGCGGCGCCCGGCTCGGTGCGCTTCCTGAACACCGACAAGAACACGGCTCGCATGAGCTACTTCACCACGGATGCCGCGGCAATCGTCAATGCCGAAACCGTGCCCAATGGCTACACGGTAGAGGCCTTCATCAAGATCGACCGCGATTGGATCTCGTCCAAGCACGCTTGGATGAACATCATGACGCGCGACGGCAAGCGCGGTGATTTGCCGGGCTTTTCCGGGGGTGACGCGGAGGCCTCGCCGCTGCTGTTCGCGGTGTCGAGCCTGCGCGAAATCCAGTGGGAAGTCGTGCCCGAAGCGACCGGCACGCGCGGCGCCAAGGCCAACTGGTCTGGCGAGATCATCCCCGACAAGTGGATGCACATTGCCGTGGTGAACGATGACACCACGCACGAAACCATCCTGTACGTGGAAGGCGCGCCCGTCCTGCGCAATACTTCCGACGCCCCCGGTCTGGCGACGCTGGCCGCCAACATGCCGTGGGTCATCGGCGCCGGTTCGTGGGATGGAGCACGCGCCGATGGCTTCTTCGGCAGCATCGGCGAAGTGCGCATTGTCGATCATGCACTACAGCCGATCGACTGGCTGACCTCGCGTCGGCGTTGATTGGCGCACTCGCTGAGAAAAGCGAGTGGTCCAGAC
Source organism: Achromobacter sp. (assembly GCA_003454835.1). Lineage (GTDB taxonomy): Bacteria > Pseudomonadota > Gammaproteobacteria > Burkholderiales > Burkholderiaceae_B > Achromobacter. The sequence continues at coordinate 34,889 of DMTA01000334.1, forward strand.
GCAGGACAGGCGTGTCGGTTCCATTCCGCGCGCCGGGCACCAGAAACCTGTCTGGACTGATATCAGGTAGTACCTCAAACCCGCAACAGCTCACGCTCTGCGGGTTTTTTGCCGTCTGGGATAATCCCGGATCCTCTCCCGTCAGAGCCGTCGGGAGCGCGACCTGTCGCTTCGGTGGACCGGTCGAAACAATGATCATGTCCGTTGAATCTCTGCTCGTGACCATCGCGTGCGGGATTTACCAGCATTTGAATCACTAACAAGCCTATGCCTTTGATGACCTGGATTTACCGCTTTTGGCCCGCGCGCTTCAGTTCGCTTCCCGCATTGGCCTTCTGCGTCTGCGTGCCGGCAAGTGCAGCACAGGCCACGCCACCGGACGCCGACCAGCCGCCGGCCCTCGTGTGGGGCGCCGTTCCCAGCGCGGATCTCTACCTGCTGGTGGCTAGTCCGCGTCTCAGCAAGCCCGAGCTGCAACAACTGGTGGCCGACAGGATCGGTCGTGGTATTGGCGATAACCAAACCATCACCCAGATCTGGAGCAATGTGCCGGAACCCATCCAGCTCTGGCTCTCGATCGATCCCGCCCGGCTTGAGGAAGCCAAGCTGACCACGGATCAGGCATTGGAGGCGCTGGCCTCCAAACTGGGTATTTCCGCCCAGTCCACCCAGGGGATCCGCCCGCCCCACTCGTGGATCTATTCCGGCGCCACGCGCGAGAAGCTCGAGGCCTGGAGTGATGCGCCCCCACGGCTGGCGGATGGGACCATCGTCAACCCATCGGAATGGACGACAGTGGCCTACCGGCAAGCGCCTGAATTCTGGGAAGACTGGAACAAGGTTGGATTGAGCCTTTCTGTGTCCGCGGAGGCACGCCGCGATTCGTTGGAGAGCGTCGTCAGCGAACGACTGAAAGCACTGGCATCCCATCTGCCCGAAGACGTGTCGGTATTGATGCTGCCGGCGGGCCCCGGATTGAACGAAGCCGATGGCATATTCGTCACGGTCGCGCGCGACGAGTAGCCCCGCACCCGGTGCTCCTGCCTGCTCGCCCTAAGACCAGGAGATCAAATCAAGCTGCCGCAATTTTGCCGCTAGAATTTCGTCGCAGACTGGTTGGACATCACGATTCGGCCAATCACCGTAAAGCAACATTGGCGCAGGAGGTTCAATGGCAATCAAGGCCGTGGCATTCGATGTATTCGGAACCCTGGTCAGCATCGAACGGCCAACCCGTCCGTTCCGCAAGCTGGTCCGCCTGCTGCACGAAGCCGGCCGCCCGCGGCAGCGCGACGACGGCGTTCGGGCGATGAGCAATCCAATCGACCTGCGACAGGCAGCCCGTTTGTTTGGCGGGATGATCGCCGAAGCGGACTTGAGCGCGCTGGAAGCCGAGTTGCGCGAAGAGATCCAATCCATCACCTTGTTCTCGGACGCCGCGCCGACGTTGCTGGCATTGAAGGCGCGCGGCATCAAGGTGGCGCTGTGTTCCAACCTCGCTGCCCCGTATGGTCCACCCGTCCTGGAACTATTGCCCTTTCAGCCGGACTTTTGCGCATGGTCGTACGAGGCCGGGGCAGTCAAGCCGCAGTCCGGGATCTATCAGTATCTGTGCGACGGCATTGCGTGCCGGCCCGATGAAGTCCTGATGATCGGCGACACCATCGAGGCCGACATGATCGGGCCTCGGAAGTTCGGCATGCACGGTTATCACCTGGACAGGCAGGCGGCTGGGTCAAATGCCGCTGCGTCGGTGGGATCGCTGAACGACGTGGTTACCCTCATCGCTGCACACCATTGACGCCTGACCGGCGCCCCCCGTGTTTTCGGGTGCGAGCGTTGCGCACTTCTGCCCTTCCCGCCGTATGATCCATCCCGCCACGGAAATTGCAATTCCGGTCACTGCGCGGGGAGATTCCCTCCCGCCAGACGGCAATGCGACAACCAGCCCGGCAACCCCGCCTGGCGCTGAGCTCTTAGGAAATGGTACGAATGAAAGTAGTTACCGCGCTGGTGATGGCTGGCGCTTTGAGCGGGTGCGCCCTCCCCGGCGCCCAGCGCGTGAATCAGCAACGGGTCGAGGCCAACAACGTCGACGCCTTTTGCGCCCAGGCATGGTCGGACGCACGGCTGGAACCCCTGAAGGCGAAACTGCCGGCGAAGGCTCAGGATGCGACACTGGCGCAGTTGGCTGATTCCAGCCTGGCGACGCCAGCACAGCAGCAGGCGATCAGCGATTTCGATTCTGTCATGGCGCAGTGCTTTGAGATGCGCGGCGCCTATCTGAAGACCTATATGCCTGGCGGCGTTGTGGCCACATTCGATATCCAGCAAACGGACAACAAGTCGCTCAGGGCGCAACTCTGGGCCAGGAAGATCACTTTCGGCGACTACAACACGAAAGCCGCGAAGCTGCTGGCCGAGTCGCAGAAGACCATGCAGACGGAGCTGGAGAAGGCGCAGCAGGTTGCCGCGCAACAACAGGCGCAGCGCGACCAGAACATGCTGCTGATGGCGCCGTATATGAACCCGCCCCTTCCACGCCCCACCTTCACGGATTGCCATCGGCATGGCAATTCGCTGAACTGCGTCACGCGATAAGGGCGCGCTTCGCAGACCTGGCGGACGAATCCTTCATCGCGGCAGGGATGGGCATCTCCATCCTGCCCGACACGTACATGAAGACGGGTATTCCCGGCGAGGACTACCGCGAACTGGGCGCTGGTACAGCGCTTTCGCGACACCGCCCAGGTCGCGCAGTGACGCAAGCGGCAGCGGCTTGCGGCAGCGCACGTAGAGCCGGCCTCTCGCCAGGCGTACGATAGCCGTAAGCCGTTCCCACTGAAGACTGCCACCCAAGGCTTGCCGCGTCCTCCGCCATGACCTTCCGCCTCTTCTCGCTCACCTTCATGGCCATGCTGGCCTTTGCCGGCAACTCCCTGCTTTGCCGGGTTGCGCTCAAGCAGACGGCCATTGATCCCACCACCTTCTTCGCCATCCGCATCGTGTCGGGCGCGCTGATGCTGTGTCTCGTGCTGGCGCTTCGCCGGCCGTCCGGCCGGTTGGAAGGCACGTGGGCGGGCGCGTTGGCGCTGGTGGGATACGCGCTCGCGTTCTCTTATGCCTATACGCATGTGCCTGCGGGTACGGGCGCGCTGCTGCTTTTTGGGGCCATCCAGATCAGCATGATCCTGTATGGCTTGGTGGCCGGGGAACGGTTGGCGGCGATGCAATGGGCAGGCACGGCGCTGGCGGTCGCCGGACTTGTGGCGTTGATGTGGCCCAGCGCCGATGCGCCACCGGTGTTTTACGGATTGCTGATGATCCTGTCCGGGGTGGCATGGAGCATCTATTCGCTATTGGGCCGGGGCGCGAAGCATCCGGCCGCGGCGACGGCGGGAAATTTCATTCGGGCGGCGCCCGTCGCGGTGGCGCTGCTGCTCGCGCAGCTCGCCGCCTCCCACGTTCGATTCGATACCGCCGGCGCAGCCTATGCGTTGACCTCCGGTGCGGTGACCTCGGGGCTGGGCTACATCCTTTGGTACGCCGCGCTCAAGCAACTGACGGTGACGCGCGCTGCCACGGTGCAGCTCAGCGTGCCTGTGCTGGCGGCGCTGGGCGGCACGATGTTCCTGGATGAACCGCTGTCCGCGTTGCTGGTCGCGGCGTCGGCCCTGGTTCTGACCGGCGTGTCGCTGGTGATCTTCAACAAGCGCGCCGCGTGAATCGCCCGGTTCATCGTGGTGCAGAGCAGACCGCCCGGTGATCGACAGCCGCCGGAGTGGTCTGCCCTACAGGGCTCCTGGCTACCAGCGATAACCGACATTCAGCATGCCGCCGTAGCCCCGCTGACCGCCGTTACCGGCTTGGCCGAAAAGCTCTCCGCTTACCTGCAACGACTCCCGGACATTGCCTGACACGCCGATTCGCAATTCGGCGGCGTCGCGCATGGGCGCCGCCTGGAACGTCGAAGCGCCCACGTTGGCTTTCGCATTGCCCGAGTTGTGCAGCCAATTGGCCTCCACATAGGGCCGCGCCGGGGTAGCGGCCGCGTCGTGTCCAAGCGGGTACACCCGTACACCGACACGCGAGCTGAGCGAACTTGCCGGTGAATTTTTCAGCCTCATGGTGGGCAGGACGGCATCCTGGGCGTCGTAACGGGTATAGGCGAGTTGCGCCTGCGGCACCACGACCATCGATCCCAGCGCCGAATCCGCGGCGAAGGGTTCGAGCGCGTAGCCCGTTTCCACGGACGCGGTCCAGGTGTTCGAGCGGTAGCGGGCCGAGCCCAGTTCGCTGTTGATCTCGTTGGTGTACCGGCCAAACTGCATCCAGGTGTCTGCGTAGGCGCCCAGGCGGGTGGCGTCGTTGGCGTAGGCGGTGGCATAGATGCCCACCGAATAGCCGGTCACCTTGCCGCGCGCATCGACGTTTATCGGCAGCCCCGTTCCCGGATGCGTGAGCGTGGACCTTGCGTGGGTTCGCGCATCGCCCGCCCCTGCCATGACGCCAGCCCTGAGAACGCCCTGCTGACCAATACGCTTGCTCACCAGATCGGCGCCCATTTGCAACATGGCTGTGTCCGTGTCGATATTCACGGCGCCTTCAGTCAGACGCAGATCAGTGTGCCGTGCGCCCTCGGTGCGGGCCCAGACCAGCCTGGATGGATTGGTGGAGAGTGCGTGGGTTGCCGACGATTGCGCCGTGGCCCGATCCGCCAAGCGATGGGCGAACATCCGCGTAGCCACGACCTGATTGCCGATATGCACACCCGTTTCCGGGGAGATGTTCTGAATGTTGCCCGGCGCGGACCCGGGGGTGCCGCCACTGCCTGGCGGCGTTTCGGTGCCGCTTCCTGGCGGTGTTTCGGTACCGCTTCCCGGCGGTGTTTCGGTACCGCTTCCTGGCGGCGTTTCGCTACAGCTTCCCGGCGGCGTTTCGATGCCGCTTCCTGGCGGTGTTTCGGTGCCACTGCCCGGCGGTGTTTCGGTGCCGCTTCCCGGCGGCGTTTCGGTGCCGCTTCCGGGCGGCGTTTCGCTGCCGCTGCCCGGCGGAAGCGTTTCTCCACCACCGGGTTCCGTGGTTCCTCCCTCCGCCGGCAAATACGCGGAGGTCAGATACCAATCGGACGCAACGCCGCCCGCGCCGCCCTGCAACAGGAAGTATTCGTAGCCATTCCAGCCCAGCGTGTTGGACGTGCTTCGGAAGCCGGTCGAGCCCGCGTCCAGATGGAAGGCATCGGCGGAGATGCTGGCGCCGTTGACGGCCTGCACCAGCGGAATGCCCTGGGTGGTCAGCGCGCCTGTGCCTGCGGCGTTCATGATGCGCAGGCCGGTGGAACCCGTGACGGCGCCACCGTCGATGATGAGTTTGTCGGTCAGCGACGTGTCGTCTCCCAGCTGCGTGTTCATGACCAAGGTGCCGCCGCCGATGTAGTCGGAAACGGTCAGCGTCTTGAAGCCGGTTTGCGCATCGGGCGCGACGAATTGGACAAAGCCCGCATTCTTCAGTGTTTTCAGCGCCGAATCGCCACGCACGTTCCACGCGCTGCCGTCTAGTGCCGAGACGCTGTCCACCACGCCTTGTCCCGATAGAACCGCGCCGGTCCACGAGCTACCGTTGGCCAGGCGGACATTGACGCGACCGCTATCGGCCATCACGTCGCCGGTCATGACGGCGCCCAGGGCGTGCAGCGTGACAGTTTCTGTTTCTACCGCGGCCGTCGCGCCGCCCGCAACGGCGGGCGCCGCCTGGGTGTGAAGCAGCACGCCACCGGCCTCGCTGCCGCCGCTTCGGGCCAACACCTGGGAGTTTTCCACCGTGATCTCGTGATTGGCGCCCCTGACCAGAAACCCCACGCCGTCGTGAGTCTGCAAGTCGCTCCCGTTGGAAATCAGGAGCGCATTGGCGTCCTGCTGCTCATAGCGCAAACTGTCAACAGCGTTGGCGCCTTGCCCCGCCATGATCACTTTCGTGTTGGATAGCGACACGGCATTCGCGCCAGAATCTGCGTTGCCGCGTATCTGCAAGCCTGTCGATCCGTCTGCTTGCGCGTGCACCTGGGAATTGGCTGCGTCTAGATGTGCCCCGTCCGTCACCTGAAGTCCCAGCCTCGCATTGCCAGACACGTTGACCGTGACGTCATTTAGCGAAACCTGGGCGCCAGGGCGGTTGGCAATCACGCCGATCGAACCCGACGCTTCCGCCAAAATGGTTGTTCCGACCGCTTCTATCGTTGACGTGTAGGAACCCGTCGGAGTCGCTTTCAGGCCACCGAGATCTCCGCGCAACGTGCCCCCATGCAGATAAGCCGAACCGTTGCGGTTATCTATGGCATATCTTTGGGCATGAATGTCCACATCCTGCGCAACCAGCACACCGTGGCTCGATACGACGACGGCATAGCCGACAGGGACGGCTTCGCTACCGATGGTCACATTGATGAGAGACGCGGAGGACGCCAACCCACCCTCGGCGGGGCCATTCAAGAGCAACCCGACGCTCAGCGTTGCCAATACGGAATCAGTCATCTTGAAGCTGCCGCCGTTCCACACGGCGACGGAGCTGACAGTGCTACCTTGGATGGTCGTCGCGGCACTGTCCAACAGGTCAATATGACCGGCCGTGGAGTCGGTCAACAAGAGCTCGGCATCGTGCACAGATATGCCCGCGCTAGACGACACGCCCTGGTCGCTCACCATTGAGAGCGTGACGTTCGATAGATCGACGCTCGCGCCAGATAGCACAAATAGGCTGGCGCTCACATTCCCATCGCTATAAAAGCTGGTCACCTCCAGATCGCTTGCCACAATGACACCGCCATCGACCGCCCTGATCGTACCGAGGCCCCCGCCCGAGCTTGACACGCTTCCGCCGGTGAGTTCAATGCGGCCAGAATCCGAGGCAAGCACGGTCGTGGCCGTTGACGAGAGATCGGTATTGGTGACATTGACGAGACTATCAACCATCGAGGCCCACACCGCTGTTCCGTCCTGCGTCTGCACCGTACTGTCCGTAAGCGTGATGGCCCCGCCGCCTTGTGCATGGACGCCCCGGCTGTCTCCCTCTGCGATCACCGAGATGTCATTTCCGGTCACGCTGTTGCCCAGGTGATTGACGTTGATTGCGTCCCCCGTGGACACGGTGATGGTGGTGCCGGGCTCCAGCACCAGCGACGTGTTGCCTTGGGTATCGTCGATGACGATTGGGCCGATTGGCGCCGCCGACGCCGAAAGAGGAATGGTGGGGACCGCCGCCGCAAGAATTGCCGCGACGATCGGGGATAGGGGAAAGTGCATCGCAAACTCCTGAACCGGTGCGCGGCTTCGAATTTGCGAAGGGCCCGTCCCGGGCCAATTGCGAAAACCCAGATCCGCCGCGAAGAGAAAAAGTTCATTCTCTGGACGGCCAAGAAACCCGAATATCGAAGGCTTTCTAGATCGCGTTCTTTTGTTTGCTAAAAACGGTCTTGACCCAGCGAATCAGACTGACCTCCTATGCTTTGCGGGACGCAAGGGACTGTCCGCAGCGCGGCTGGCGGACCTTGGGACCCCGTGCATGTGAGTATTTCGCGCGAGCTTCCCATCGACAACGGCATCGCGGCCGGGAATCGCCGCGCCATCATTCATCATTCAGGAGGGCGGACCGCCGCAGCAATTAATACCGCCGCCTCGGTCCGCCCTCTCATGGCTCACCGCTACCAGCGATACCCGACGTTCAGCATGCCGCCGTAGCCCCGCTGACCGCCGCTTCCAGCCTGGCCGAACAGCTCGCCGCCAACCTGCCACGACTCACGGACATTTCCGGCCACGCCGATTCGCAGTTCCGCCGCGTCGCGCATTGGCGTTGCGTGGAAGGTCGATGCGCCCACGTTGGCCTTCGCGGTGCCCGAGTTGTGTAGCCAATTGGCTTCGACGTAAGGCTGCACTGGAGTGGCGGCGTCGTTGCCAAGCGGGTACGCCCGGACACCCACGCGCGACGTGACTGAACTGGCGGGCGAGTTTTTCAGCGTCATGCTGGGCAGGTCGGCGTCCTGGGCGTTGTAGCGCGTGTAGGCCAGTTGTGCCTGCGGCACCACCACCATCGAACTCAATGCCGAGTCGGCAGCAAAGGGCTTGAGCGCGTATCCCGCTTCCACGGATGCGGTCCAGGTGTTCGAACGGTATCGGGCCGAGCCCAGTTCGCTATTGATTTCGTTGGAATAGCGGCCGAACTGCAACCATGAATCGGCATAGGCGCCCAGTCGGGTCGCGTCGTCGGCGTAGGCGGTGGCATAGATGCCCACGGAATACCCCGTGACCTTGCCGCGGGCATCGACACGCGTCGACATGCCGGTGCCCGGATGGATGAGTTGGGACGTGGCGTGTGTCCGCGCATCGCCCGCGCCCGCCATGACGCCTGCCTTGAGGACGCCTTGTTGACCCAGGCGCGTGCTCAACAGGTCGGCGCCCATCTGCAGCATGGCGGTGTCGGTGTCGATGCTTACCTGGCCTTGCTGAAGTTTCATGCCGGTGTGCCGCGTGCCCTCGGTACGAGCCCACAACTGGCGGGATGCACCGACGGGTGCTGCTTGGCCCGCCGACGACTGCGCCACGGTCCGATCCGCCAGGCGATGTACGAACATCCGTGTCGCCGCGAACTGGTTGCCGATATGCACGCCGTTCTCCGGTGAGACGTTCTTCATATTGCCCGCGCCAGACCCGGGGGAACCACCACCGCTGCCGGGAGGCGATTCCGTACCGCTCCCGGGAGGCGTCTCAGTGCCGCTGCCAGGAGGCGTCTCGGTGCCGCTGCCCGGCGGCGTTTCGGTACCGCTGCCAGGAGGCGTCTCAGTACCGCTGCCCGGCGGCGTTTCCGTACCGCTGCCCGGTGGCGTTTCGGTACCGCTGCCAGGAGGCGTCTCAGTACCGTTGCCCGGCGGCGTTTCGGTACCGCTGCCGGGAGGCGTCTCAACGCCACTTCCCGGCGACGTCGTGGAGGTCAAATACCAATCGGACGCAACGCCGCCCGTCCCACCCTGCACCAGAAAATAGTCGTAGCCGTTCATAGCCAGGCTATTGGTCGTGTCCCGGAAGCCAGTGGAGTCCGCGTCCAGATGAAAGGCATCACCTGCAATCGTTGCGCCGTTGACGGCCTGCACAAGCCGGATGCCTTGAGTAGTCAACGCGCCTGCGCCGCCGGCGTTCAAGATACGCAGACCGGTGGCTCCCGTCACGGCCCCGCCGTCCACGACGAGCCGGTCGGTCAGGGACGTATCGTCACCCAGATGGGTATTCATGACCAAGATGCCGCCGCCGACGTAGTCGGACACGGTCAGCGTCTTGAATCCGGATTGCGCACCGGGCGACACGAACCGCACGACGCCCGCGTTCGTCAGGGTCTTGACGGCCGAGTCGCCGCGCATGTTCCAGACGCTGCTGCCGTCTATCGAGACACTGTCGACCGAACCCTGCCCCGCGCGCACCGCGCCGGTCCACTCACTGCTGCTCGCCAGACCGATGTCGACGCGGCCGCTGTCGGAAGTCAGCACGTCGCCCGTCAGGAGCGCGTCCGTGGCGTTCAGGGTGACGCGTTGCGTCTGGTACGGTTGCCCGGGGACGATTCCCGCGTTGGGAGTCGCCTGCGTTCTAAGCAGGATGCCGCTGGCGTCGTCCCCGCCGGCTCGGGTCATCACAGTGGCGTTCTGGACGGAGATGTCGTGATCTCCACCCCTGACGAGAAACCCCACACCATCGTGGGTCTGAAGGTCGCTGCCGTTCGACAGCACGAGCGAGTTGGCGCCCTGAGGCTCATAGCGCACGCTCTGCACGCCGTTAGCGTTTTGACCCGTCATCATGACTTGCGTGTCGCTCAGCGAAACAGCCGTGTCGTCGGAGCCTATGTTTCCAATCAACTGCACGCCGGTCGCGTTTGTGGACTGGCCATTCAATTGGGAATGGACAGCCTCGATTTGCGCCCCATCGGTGGCCTGGAGCGCCATTCCCCCTGTACCGGACACATCCACCGTGACGCCATCCAGCGAAACATGGGCGCCGCGTTGGGCGCCGCTCGCCCCTACCGCATTGGTGGCTTCGGCCAGCACATGCGTGCCGACGGCGGCAATCGTCGATGGCGCCGTGTCATCCTCCGAAATCGCATACAGGCCGGCTTGTCCTGCACGCAGCGTGCCCCCTTGAACCTGCGCCGATCCGTTGACAGTGCGAATCGCGTACCGGCTGGCGTGAATATCCACGTCCTTCGCGTTGATCACATGGTTGGCCCGCGCGACGACACCGTCAGTGACTGCGACGGCCTCGCTACCGATCGTCACGTTATCGAGTAGCGCGGTGGATGCCACGTTGCCCAACAAGTACACCCCAATGAAGACGCTGTTGGGCCCTGCCAAGACCGTGTCGAAGATGTCCAGGGTTGCACCGTCAGATGCGGTAATGGCGCCCTCGATGACGCTTCCCTTCACGGTCGCCACGGAGTTGCCTGACACATGCAGAGACGAGGCACCGCCCTGTACGATTCCTGCCTTGGTGTGGCTATTGGTCATCGCGAAGTCAGCGTCCTGCACCGAGATGAGCGCGGTCCTTGCGGTGCCAACCTCGTCCACGCTGGAAAAAATGACATCTGTAAACTGGACGTCCGCGCCCGATTGCGCGCGCACCACATAGCTTTCGATCCCATTGCGAGCAACGCTGGTGATCTCAAGATTCTTTGCGATGAGGCGCCCTCCGCTCACATGCGTCGTCGCTTCGAACCCGCCTGACCCGGACACGCTTGTGCCGTTCAGCTCGATGCGGCCGCCATCCACCGCGCGAACCGTGGTTGCCATCGAGGAGAGCTGGGAGTTGGTCGCGCTCGCCAGACTACTGACCCCGGACGCGGACAATGCGGCGCCGTCTTGCGTCTGAACCGTACTATCCGTGAGCGTGATCATCCCGCCGCCCTGGGCGTGCGCGCCCCGGCCGTCGGCTTCTCCGATCAGCGTGATGCCATTTGCCTCCACGCTATTGCCCGATCCGTTGACGCGGATTGCCTCTCCGGTGCTGACCGTGGCGTTCCAGCCGGGAAACAACAACAATGACGTGTTGCCCAACGGGTCATCGACAACGATGGGCGCTGTCGGCTGCGCCGACGCCATCAAGGGAAAGGCCGGGATCGTAGCGGCGAGAATCGCCGCGACAATCGGGGAAAGGGGGAAGTGCATTGCGAGCTCCGTAAACCGTGCGCGGCTTCGGAGATGCGAACAGCCAGATGCCGGCCAATTGCAGCACCGCACAACCGCCACGGAAAAAAGCGACCATTCTCTTGACGCTGCGCAAGCTCGCACATCGAAAGATTTCTAAAGCGCGTTCCCCCTCTTGCAAAAAGGCGGTAACACGCAACAATTCAGATCAATTCCCGCAACAATGTGCAAAACGGGGGGCCGTCCCGGTTTCCGGACGAAAAAAAGGGCCGCTTCGAAAAGCGGCCCGCAAACCCAGTCCCGCACCGGGACGGATACTCAAATTACGCGGCTCACACGCTGTCCAGCGCGGACCGTTCAACGCTGGCCGCCGCAGACGCCGCGTCCTTCATCTCTTCAACGAAGACCGGCGCGCACAGCCCGGCAACAACCGCCGCAAGCTCCGGATCGATGTCGTCGTAGGCATGGCGCCCGGCCAGCATGTTCAGCGAGCCGATCACACGCCCCTCATGCCGCACCGGAATGTTGAACGCCGACTGCAGCCCGCGTTCGATCAGCATCGGCGCCTCGGAAAACACGGTGCGCACATCGTCTTCATTGCTGGCGACATACAGCCGCCCTTCTTCCAGCACCAGCCGCGACCACGGACCGTTGCCGGTAGCTTTGAAGCCACCCAGCGGGCTGATCGATTCGTCCGACGTATGCAGACGCTTCATCAGCCGGTGGTCCTGCAGGTACAGCAACGCGGTGAACAGCTTGTGGCCAAAGCACGCTTGAAGCAGATCGGAGATCACGCTCCACTGCGCCTGCCGGTCCGCAGCCAGCGCCAGATCGCGCGCGTGCCCGGCCAGCGGCCGGAATGCGGAGGCCTTCGTCATGCGTTGATCTCCTCGAGCACGACGCCACGCGTGTTCTTGCCGTAGAACAGGATGCCCAGGCCGCCGACCAGCAGAATGGCGGTCATCATCGCGAACACGCCGGCAAAACCCAGGACCGGGTACGCGACGCCGACGATGGTCGGCGATGCGATGGAGCCGATGCGGGCAAAGGCCGAGGCCGCGCCCATGCCGGTCGCACGGATCGACGTGGGATAGATTTCGGCGGTGTACGTGTACTGGCCGGCGATCACGCCATTCATGCCGAACGACAGCAGCATGCTCAGCATGATGATCTGTTGTTCGCCGCTGGCCAGCGCCAGGCCCAGCGCGGACAGGCACGACAGCAGCATGTAGGCCAGGATGGTGTACTTGCGGCCGATCTTGTCGTTGAAATACGCGGCCGAGAAATAGCCGGGGATCTGCGACAGGTAGATCAGGATGGTGTACGAGAAGCTTTTCGTGATGGTGAAGCCGCGCTCGACCAGCAGGCTGGGAATCCACACCAGGAAGGCGTAGTAGCAGAACAGCACGGTGATCCAGAACACCCACACCAGCACGGTCGTGCCCAGGTATTCCTGCGAGAACAGCTGCGCCAGCTTGGCCATCGCGGTCTGCTGCGGCGCGCTAGTGGCCGCGGCCTTGCGCGTTGCCACGGGCGTGGGCAGCGGGCGGCCGGTGCTCTTCAGGACTTCGGCTTCGATGGCTTCGCAGATGCGATTGGCCTCAGCGGTCTGGCCGGTGTGTTCAAGCCAGCGCGGCGATTCGAACAGCGACTTGCGCCACCACAGCAGGAACACGACGGGCACGGAAGCGATGATCATGATCCAGCGCCAGCCGTCTTCGCTCATCGGCACGATGAAGTAGCCCAGGAGCGCCGACATCACGAAACCAAACGAGAAGAAGCCCGCCAGCGCGCCGGTAAAGCGGCCGCGGTACTTGCTGCTGACGAATTCCGCCAGGTACGGCGCGATGATGGCGCCTTCAGCGCCCATGCCGATGCCCGCGATCATGCGCAGGATGTAGAACTCGTGATAGTTGCGCGCAAAGGCGTTGAAGAACGTGGCGACGCAGAACAGCAGCAGCGCCCACATCATGATCTTCTTGCGGCCGTAGCGGTCGCCCAGAATGCCGGAGAACAGTGCGCCGACCAGGAAGCCGACATAGGTGCTGCTGGCGATCCAGCCGATCTGGCCGGTGCTCAGGCCCCACTGCGTGCGCAGCGAGGGGATGATGAAGGCGATGATGCCGGCGTCCAGCGCTTCGAAGGCGAGCCCGAGGCCGCCGATCATCAGCAGCCGGAAATGAAAGCTGCTGAAGGGCAACCGCTCCAGGCGGTCGGATACGGAAAACATGGTGGGGAAATTCCGGAGTAAAGAAGAGGGGAAACGAAGCGGGGGGAACGTCAGCAGGCGTTCTTGTGCAGCAGGCCGCGGTTCATGATCAGCTTGATCGAATCGGGCTTGGTGAGCAGTTCGATGTTGTCCAGCGGATTGCCGTCGATCAGCAGCAGGTCGGCGTAGGCGCCTTCGCACACTTCACCGAGCAGGCCTTCCTGGTTCAGGATCTCGGCGCCGATCAGCGTGGCCTGCTGGATGACTTTGGCGTTGCCCAGCACGCGGCTGCGCAGCACCAGTTCGTCGGACTGCATGTAGTGGGTCTCACCCAGCAGGTCGCTGCCGTAGCCCATCTTCACGCCGACTTCGTCCAGGATCTCCAGCGCGGTCAGGCCTTGCGTGCGCACGGTGGCGATCTTATTGACCGAGTCCAGCGGCAGGCCGTAGCGCTCGCCGTCGTTGGCCAGGCCTTCGTACGTGATCAGCGTGGGCACCATGTAGGCGCCGTGTTCCTTCATGACCTGCGCGGCTTCGTGGTCGACGAGGTTGCCGTGCTCGATGGTGCGCACGCCGCAGCGCACGGCGCGCGTGATGGCGCGCGGGGTGTAGGCGTGGGCCATCACGTAGGTGTTGGCGTTGTTGGCTTCTTCGACGATGGCGATCAGCTCGGCTTCGGAGAAGCCCAGATTCTGGATCGGATCGTTGGGCGAAGCCACACCGCCTGACGCCATGACCTTGATCTGCGTGGCGCCCTTGAGGATTTCCTCGCGCACGGCCAGGCGGCAGTTGTCGACGCCGTCGACCACGCGGCCGATGTTGCCGATCTTGACCGAGCACGGGCACGGATCCAGCTCATCGTTGCGCTGGCGGAAGTCGCCGTGGCCGCCGGTCTGCGACAGGGCCTTTCCCGAGCAGAACAAACGGGGGCCGTCGACGGTGCCGTCCAGCACGGCCTGCGCCAGCGCCCAGTCGGCGCCGCCGGCGTCACGCACGGACGTGAAGCCGCGGTCCAGCATGCCTTGCATGATGGGCAGCGCGCGCAGCAGCGCCAGCGCGTTGGGCAGGGCCGCGACGCGGCCCAGGTTGAACGACGACGCCACCACGTGCACGTGGCAGTCGATCATGCCGGGCATCAAGGTCATGCCCTTGGCGTCCACCACCTGCGCATCCGCCGGCGCCGTTGCGTCGGCGCCGATGCGGGTGATGACCCCGTCTTCGACCAGCACAGTCGAGGCGGCTTCGAGGGCCAAGGTTCGGGTATTGAGGATCCTGCAATTCTTGATGACAACCGGATTCATAAATCGACCACGTAAACAGTTCAAAACGCCGGGAAATCACGGCATGCCGAACTCTACCGGTACAATTCGGGCGTCCGATACCGGGTCTCCCCCTATGCGTTCGACACAAATTCGAAGAGCCTTATGAGCTTTACTCATACCCCCCTATGAGACGCCGCTGCCCCACCCTTTCCGAGCTGAACGCCTTTTCCGCCGCCGCACGGCATCTGTCTTTCTCGAAGGCCGGCAAGGAACTGTTCGTCACGCAAAGCGCCATCAGCCGGCATATCGCCACGCTGGAAAGCTATCTTGGCCATGCGCTGTTCATTCGGGGTACGAACGGGCTGCAGCTGACCCGCATGGGCGCCACATACCTCAGCCTGATCCGGCCGGCCCTGCATACGCTGGAAAGCGCCACGTCGCAGGTCATGGCAACGCAGCAATCGGCAAAATCCCTGAATGTCTCGGCCGCGCCCACCTTTGCGGCGCAATGGCTGTTTCCGCGCTTGAAGACGTTCCGTGAGGTCAATCCGGACATCTCCATCAATTTCGTGCGCTACAGCGTGGCGGATTACAAGAGCACCGAGCTGGATTTTGACGCGTCAATTCAGTACGGCTACGGCGACTGGCACGATGGCGCAGCCAAATATCTGACCGGCCGCGAAACCCGCCTGGTGTGCTCGCGCGAATACCTGGATCAGCACCCGATCAGCAGCCTGGAAGACATCAAGCAGTGCACGCTGCTGCAGCACATCGAGATTCCCCTGTCCTGGGAATACTGGTTCTCGACGTACCTGGGCGATTATGATCGCGCCCGTTTTGGCCCCGGCTTCAATCTGTTTTCAATGATTATCCAGGCCGCCTCGTCCGGGTTTGGCGTGGCGCTGATGCCGCACTGCCTGATCGAAAAGGAATTGGCCACGGGGCAGCTGGTCGACATATTCGATCGCACCTTTGAAAGCCCGCTTGGCTATTATCTTTGCGCGCCAAACTGGCGCAGCAACATGGAAAGCTACGAGCGGCTGAGCCAGTGGTTGGCGCATGAGTGTTTTCATGGCGGCGGCACGGCGCCCGCGGGGCAGGCACCTGGAAAGCCAGACCTGGACAGGCCTGCCAACGGACAACCTTGCGCGACCGACTGTCCGTATTGCGTGGCGGCCGGGTAATTGGCTGGTTGATCGACCCGGTAAGTGTCCGGGGGGTCTTCCGGCCCCAGCGCCGCCCCCCCGTTCACCCCAGCTTCGCGCAGGCCCGCCTGATGCGCGCGCAGCCCTCTTCCAGCTGCTCCATCGACGCCGCGTACGAGATCCGGAAGAACGGCGACACCCCATAGGCCGCGCCCTGCAGCACCGCCAGGTTCTCCTCGTCCAGCAGGTACATGATGAAATCCTCGTCGGTCTGCAATGGCCTGCCGGCGGGCGTGGTCCGGCCCAGCAGCCCTTCGCACGACGGAAACACATAGAACGCGCCCTCGGGCACGTGGCAGGTGATGCCGTCGATCCGGTTCAGACTGTCAACGATCATGTCGCGCCGCGACTGGAAGATGCGCGTGCGCTCGGCCATGAAATCCTGCGGTCCTGACAGCGCTTCCTGCGCGGCCGCCTGGCTGATCGAGGACGGGTTGGACGTGCTCTGCGACTGCAGCTTGGTCATCGCCTTGATCAGATCGGCAGGCGCCGCGCCATAGCCGATGCGCCAGCCGGTCATGGCATAGGCCTTGGATACCCCGTTGATGGTGAGCGTGCGCGGCTTCAGGTCAGGCGCCACCTGCGCCATGGTGGCGAACTGGCGGCCGTCGTACAGGATGTGTTCGTAGATGTCATCGGTCATCAGCCAGACGTGCGGGTGACGCCGCAGCACCTCGGCCAGCGCCAGCAGTTCGTCGCGCGCATAGGCCGCGCCGCTCGGGTTGTTGGGACCGTTCAGGATCACCCAGCGGGTGCGCGGGGTGATGGCCTTGTCCAGGTCGGCCGGCTGCAGCTTGAACCCATGCGCGGGCGGGCAGGCCACAAAGACGGGCGTGCCGCCGGCCAGCAGTACGATGTCCGGGTAAGACACCCAATACGGTGTGGGCACGATCACCTCGTCGCCCTCCTCCACCGTGGCAAGCAGCGCGTTGAAGATGATTTGCTTGCCGCCGTTGCCGACGATGATCTCGCTTGCGGCGAAGTCCAGGCCGTTATCGCGGCGGAATTTCTCGCGGATGGCGGACTTCAGTTCGGGCGTGCCGCCCACGTCGGTGTACTTGGTGCGCGACTGCGCCATCGCGCGCATAACGGCCTCGGTGACGTTGCCGGGCGTGTCGAAGTCGGGCTCACCGGCCGTCAGCGCGACGATGTCGCGGCCGGTGGCGCGCAGTTCGCGTGCGCGCTGGCCAGCCATGGAACTGGGCGAGGGTTTAATGCGCTGGATGCGCGCGGCGGTCTGGATCATGTAGGGTCCTGAAAGGATCGGGTCGGATGCAATCGCAGGTAGCGTTATGTCAGCGTCATTGCCGCCAATCGCGCAGGTAGTCGAGAAAGATGCGGTCAACGCGCGCTTCGTTACCGTCTGAATGCCCCGCCGAATGCGGCGTGGCGATGACGTTCGGCAGCGTCCAGAGCGGCGATGCGGGATCCAGCGGTTCGTGTTCGAACACGTCCAGAAAGGCGCCGGCCAGCGCGTTCGTGCGCAGCGCGTCAATCAGGTCGGCTTCGGCGATGACTTCGCCGCGCGCGACGTTGATGACCCGGGCGTGCGGCGCCATCGCACCGAGCACGCGGGCGTTCACCAGGCCGCGCGTGCGGTCGCTCAGGGGGCACGCCAGCACCAGCCAGTCGGCGCGGCCGGCAATGCGCGGCAGG
>DMTA01000393.1:0-5333 GCA_003454835.1 Achromobacter sp.
CCCCTGCGGGGTTTTGTCTTTAGTGAGAGACCGAGCTGTCGCGCGGAAGGTTGATTGCGCGCTAATCGCGAGCCCTGCCGGCACCGAGAGCCAGGCTCCCATTGCAGTACCTAAAGCAGCAGCTAAGGGGCGCCTAAGCGGCTCCTAAGCAGCAGCTAAGCAGCTCCTAAGCAGCAGCTAAGCAGAACCCAAGCAGCAGCTAATCAGAACCCAAGCAGCACCCAAGATTCGAACGGTTGACTCTCGTGTCAACTGCTCAAAGAGCTACGCTTGACGACCATAGCAAGGTGGTACCACTCCTTCCCATCCCGAACAGGACAGTGAAACGCCTTCGCGCCGATGATAGTGGACGGACGTCTGTGAAAGTAGGTCATCGTCAAGCTCTTATCCTCAAAGCCCCACCGGTTCCCGGTGGGGCTTTGTCATTGTGCGCCACTGGCCTGCGAGCCGCGCCAATGCTGAATGTGCCCAAATAACAACGCCCGTGGGCGGGGTGGCTTTGTGCGGTAAGATTGTTCGAGTCAATTCGTTGGAGCGTTATCGTGAGTGATCCCCAGACCCCCGTGCCCGGTACGACATTGGACCTGCGCACGTTGACCCACGTGGCCTATGGCTTGTACGCCCTGGGCTTTTTGACGAGTGGATTTCTGGGCATTGCCACGATCGCGGCTGTTGTGCTCATGTACCTGAAACGTTCGGATGCTGCAGGCACCGTCTACGCCGGCCACTTTGACTGGCTGCTGCGCACGTTCTGGTGGGCGCTGCTGTGGCTTGCCATCAGTGGGATCGCGACACTCATCTTCATTGGCTGGATCGGTGTTGCGGCGACCATCGTTTGGGTACTGTATCGCCTGATACGTGGCTGGCTGTCGTTGCTTGAAGGCACCGCGCCAACGTCATACGCGTGACTTTGCGTTCCCTTGAAAAAGGCCGGCATGAATGCCGGCCTTTTTGCATGCAGCTCGCGCTGCGTTGATTGGCGTGTCAGATCCCTCCTGGCGTCTGCGTACCCGCGGATAGGAGGCGTCATGCGGGCGTGAGACGTTGGCGCCTTGGTAATCTGCGGGCGCTGCTGCTGCTCGCAGCATGCGTGCGCCAACAGTCGGAGCGCCGGCGGCGGGCCGCGGCATGCGGGCCAGGGAAGGTCAACGCTGCAGGTCAGCAGTGTCGATCATCACAACTGCTCAACGTCGCAGCTCCAGGTCGCAGCTCCAGGTCGCAGCTCCAGGTCGCAGCTCAACGTCGCAGCTCAACGTCGCAGCTCAACGTCGCCGCTCGACGTCGCAGCTCAACGTCGCCGCTCGACGTCGCCGCTCGACGTCGCGGGTCAACGGTGTTGAGGGACCGCCGAATGACGCGGTGTAGATGTCATGAAGCGTGCCATGCGCATCAGTGGACGCCGCACGCATCTCAATGCGCAATCGATTGGCCATGTAGCGTATCTCAATGCGCAATCGATTGGCCATGTAGCGTATCGGCACCTGATCGGCGCGCAAAGGTGCGCCAGGCCTGGCGATCAGGCTATCGGAATCGATTGGGGATGCCCACGGACGTGGTAATGAGGAACTGCGAGGAGGGGCTTGCGTGGTGGCGTCGAGCTCGCCCGGCCGTAAGCCAGGGCGTCGCGACAATCCAAAGGCAGGGACGTACGCCGTACGCCCTTTGCCTGCTTACTTCAGATGTGCGTTGACCAGTTTGGTCAGTTCGAACATCGTGACCTGATCCTTGCCGAAGATCGGGCGCAGCTTGGCATCGGCGTTGATGTTGCGCTTGTTGCTGGCATCTTGCAGGTTGTGCTTCTTGATGTATTCCCAGATCTTCTTGGTGACCTCGGTACGCGGCACGGCTTCCGAGCCGATGACAGCGGCCAATTCGGCGCTGGGGGTCAGCGGCTTCATGAATGCAGCGTTCGGCTTGCGCGCGGTCGCGGGTTTGGAGGTTGTGGCCATAATGCGGCGCTCCTTCTCTGGCTGTTGGAAAAATTGTCCTGCGGCCGGAGCATAACGTGTCTCTCCAGTAAAGACAAAGGCATTTATCCTCTGTAGCAACTAAAATGCACCGACCGTCCCCTCTCTCACGTCATTCTGTAACGTCCTATGTACGCACGTTCTCCGTTGGAATCGATTCGGCTTTTTCATGACGAATTGACGGCGCTTCGGCGCGATTTGCATGCCCATCCAGAACTTGGTTTTGAAGAGGTCCGCACGTCGGGCATCGTCGCCGGCGCGTTGGAAGCGTTGGGCATCGAAGTGCACCGCGGCATCGGGAAGACCGGTGTGGTGGGCGTGATCCGCGGCAAGCGTTGCGATAGCGGCCGCATGATCGGATTGCGTGCCGACATGGATGCGTTGCCCATGACGGAAGACAACACGTTCGGGCACAAGTCAACCAAGCCGGGGCTGATGCATGGTTGCGGTCACGATGGTCATACCGCAGTGCTAATCGGCGCGGCGAAGTATCTTGCGCAGACCCGCAATTTCGACGGCACGGCCGTACTGATTTTTCAGCCGGCCGAAGAAGGGCGTGGGGGTGCGCGCGCCATGCTGGAAGACGGTTTGTTCGACACGTTCCCCTGCGATGCGATCTACGCTTTGCACAACTGGCCGGGCCTCAAGCCTGGCACGATCGGCATCAACCCGGGCCCGATGATGGCGGCGGCCGATCGCTTCGAGATCCTGATCACCGGCCGTGGCGGTCACGGCGCGCATCCCTATCAGACGATTGATCCTGTGACGATCGCTGGCCAGATCATCACCGCATTGCAGACCATCGTGTCGCGGAACGTGAATCCACTGGATTCGGCGGTGCTCTCGATCGGTTCGGTGCAGGCCGGGCATCCGGGTGCGATGAGCGTGATTCCGCGTGAGGCGCGTATGGTCGGCACGGTGCGCACGTTCCGCAAGTCGGTTCAGGAAATGGTCGAAACGCGCATGCGCGAGCTGGTGAGCGCCATTGCCGGCGCATTCGGCGGCACCGCCGAGGTCGTGTACGAGCGCATTTACCCCGCTACTTTGAACACGCCGCAGCATGCCAATCTGGTGGCCGACATCGCGACCGAGATGATCGGCAAGGAAAACGTGGTGCGCGACCTGGTACCCTCGATGGGTTCCGAAGACTTTTCATTCATGTTGCAAGCCAAGCCGGGCGCCTACTTCCGCCTCGGCCAAGGTGGTGCGGATTCCGGCTGCCTGCTGCACAACCCGCATTTCGATTTCAACGATGCGGTCATTCCCCTGGGCAGTGCGATGTTCTGCGCACTGGCTGAACGGGGCATGCCGCTGGCAGATTAAGAAGCCTTCCATGTCTATTCAAAGCACGACTCAACTCACCATCACCCGCCCTGACGACTGGCATCTGCATCTGCGCGATGGTGCGGCGCTGGACGCCGTTGTCGGAGATACTGCGCGCCAGTTCGCGCGCGCCATCATCATGCCGAACCTGAAGCCGCCGGTCACGACGACGGAACAGGCATTGGCATATCGCGGCCGCATTCTGGAAGCGCTTGCGAAGACGGGCGTGAATCCGGAGTCGTTCACGCCGCTGATGACGCTGTACCTGACCGACAACACGCCTGCCGAAGAGATTGTGCGCGCGCATGAATCGGGCCATGTCTATGCGGTCAAGCTGTATCCCGCCGGCGCCACGACCAACTCGGACGCGGGGGTGACCGATCTGCTGGGTAAATGCACGAAGGCGCTTGAAGCGCTGCAGAACTGCGGCATGCCACTGCTGGTGCACGGCGAAGTGACGGACCCGTCGATTGACGTGTTCGATCGCGAAGCTATTTTCGTGGAGCGTGTGATGAAACCTTTGCGGCGTGCATTCCCGGCGCTGAAGGTCGTGTTCGAACACATCACGACCAAGGAAGGCGCGGAGTACGTGCGTGACGCGGAAGGTCCGATTGCCGCGACGATCACGCCGCAGCACATGCTCTACAACCGCAATGCCATCTTCCAGGGCGGCGTGCGTCCCCACTGGTACTGTCTGCCGATTCTAAAGCGCGAGACGCACCGTCTTGCCTTGGTCGAGGCAGCCACCAGCGGCAGTCCGCGCTTCTTCCTGGGCACGGATAGCGCGCCGCACGCGCGCGGTCTGAAGGAACATGCCTGCGGCTGTGCCGGCTGCTACACCGCATTGCATGCCATGGAGCTTTATGCGACGGCGTTCGAGGCGGCCGGCAAGCTCGATAAGCTGGAAGGGTTTGCCAGCTTCCATGGTCCGGACTTCTACGGTCTGCCGCGCAATACCGGCACGTTGACGCTCTCGCGCGAGACTTATCAGGTGCCGGAGGAACTGGCGTTCGGTAATACGACGCTGGTACCGCTGGCGGCCGGCGAGGCGCTGGCGTGGCGGGCTCACGTCTGAGGACGATCGCGGCTGGCGCCGCATGCAAATGAAAAAGGGGTGAGCGGCTGTGCCGTTCACCCCTTTTTTCCGCCGCGCGGACTATCTATATAGCAGTCACGTCAAAGCGTGCCATCGCGCCGCGCTTCCAGCAGTTCCCAGCGCGCAAACTTCTCTTCGAGTTCGGTTTCGAGCTTGGCCAGTTCGCCGTTGATGCGGTCGACCTCGGCCGGCGCATCGCGGTAGAGGCTGCCGTCAGCAAGTTGGCCGGCCAATTCAGCTTGCTTTGCTTCGAGCGCGGCAATCGCGTCCGGCAGGCCTTCGAGTTCGCGCAGGTCCCAGGCGTTGATCTTGCCAGCCTTCGCAGGCTTGGGCTTCGCCGCCTTTGCTCTTGCGGCGCCGTCGTCAGCGGGTTTCGCTGCCTTGTCGGCCTCAGTCTGCGGAGCGACAGGCGCCGGACGCTGTGCGACCCATTCGTCGTAACCGCCCACATAATCGCGCCAGTGGCCCTCGCCTTCGTAGGCGATGGTCTGCGTGACGACGTTGTTGAGGAAGGCGCGATCATGGCTGACGAGCAGCACAGTGCCGGCGTACTCCTGCAGCAGTTCTTCCAGCAGTTCCAGCGTTTCGATGTCCAGATCGTTCGTGGGCTCGTCCAGCACCAGCACGTTGGCCGGCCGGGCAAAGAGCCGCGCCAGCAGCAGGCGCGCGCGTTCGCCGCCCGAAAGGCTGCGCACGGGCGAACCGGCGCGCGCCGGCGAGAACAGGAAATCGCCCAGGTAGGTCATCACGTGTTTGCGCAAGCCGCCGATCTCGACCCATTCGCTCCCCGGACTGATGATGTCGACAAGCGAAGCGTTTTCGTCGAGCTGCGCGCGCATTTGATCGAAGTAGGCGACGGCGACGTTGGTGCCCAGGCGCGTCGCACCGCTATCGGGCTGCAGTTCACCCAGGATGAGCTTGAGCAGGGTGGTCTTGCCCGCGCCGTT
>DMTA01000393.1:5518-5793 GCA_003454835.1 Achromobacter sp.
TGCCCGCGCCGTTGGGACCGATGATGCCGATGCGGTCGCCGCGCAGGAGGGTTGTGGAATAGTCGTCGACCACGATTTTGTCGCCGAATCGCTTGCTGACGTGCTCGAGTTCGGCCACGAGCTTGCCGGAGCGTTGGCCCTCGGCCAACGCCAGCGACACATTGCCCACGCGCTCGCGGCGCTCGGCGCGCTCCACGCGCAGGCTCTCCAGGCGCCGCACACGGCCTTCATTGCGGGTGCGGCGCGCTTCGACGCCCCTGCGGGTCCAGACTTCT
>DMTA01000393.1:6057-6328 GCA_003454835.1 Achromobacter sp.
GCGGATCCAGACTTCTTCCTGTGCCAGCAGTTTGTCGAAGCGCGCCTGCTCGAGCCTTTCGGATTCGAGCCATTGGGCCTTGCGCTCCTGCCATTGCGAAAAGTTGCCCGGGAAGCTCAATAGGCGTCCGCGGTCGAGTTCGACGATGCGGGTGGTGACGGCGTCGAGGAAGCGGCGGTCGTGGGTGATGATGACCGCGGCGCCTTTCCAGGTGCGCAGCATCTCTTCCAGCCAGGCGATGCCTTCGAAGTCCAGATGGTTGGTGGGTTCG
>DMTA01000164.1:0-5890 GCA_003454835.1 Achromobacter sp.
CGAGGACTTTCGCGCCACCGCGCTGTGCGAGGTCTTCAGCCGCACAGGCACGATGGCGCTCGCGTGCGCGGCCGCCTGGTACACCGCCTCGCCCACGTGGACGGGGCTGGCGCAGGCGCTGGGCCTTCTGATCGCGGGCAGCGTCAAGATGCGCGTGTTCTCGCGCGCCTACAACCGCTATATCGTGCGGCCCGTGCGCGATCGCGGCGCGATGATGGCCGCCTTCCGGTTCTCGCGCTGGTCGTGGCTGAACAGCCTCAGCGCGCTGGCGTTCGGCTCGGTCGACCGCGTGCTGGTCGGCAGCCTGATGGGACCGGCGGCGCTGGCGATCTACACCGTGGGTGTTCAAGTGGGCCAGATCATCCACACGGCGTCCGTCGCCATCTTCCAGAAGGCTATGCCGCGCGTGACCCGCCTGTCGGTCTCGCCGCCCTACCCGGGCGCGGCCGAACGCGAGATCCGCCGCATGATGCTGTGGAACCTGGCGCTGTCGGCCGGCGCCACGCTGGCGGTGCTGGCGGTCAGCCGGCCCCTCTTGAACGTGCTGCTGGGCGACAACGTCGCCAGCGGCCATCTGGGCACCTTCCAATTGCTGATCGTGGCGTCGGGCCTGTTGTCCCTGAACGCCGCGGCGCACTTCTCCCTCCTGGGGCTCGGCAATTCCCGCGCCGTCGCGATCCTGAACGGATTGGGCGGCCTGGCGATGCTGTGCGTCATGGCGGGACTGGTTCACGTGGCGGGGGAACACGCCGCAGCCTGGGGCCGCATGGCCTACGCGGCGATCACGCTGGCCGGCGTGGCCCTCGCCATCCGTCAATCCCGCCCCGAGTTTCCGGGCGCCATGCCTGCGGCCACCCGTTAACCAACATGCTGAGGTCTTACATGCGCAAGCGCCACAACGAGTATTCACGCCAGCTCATCGACTTCGTTCGCGAGCTCCGTCCGCCAGCGCCCATCGCCAGCGGCTTGCTGCCCAAGGTGACGATCGTGACGCCCTCGTTCAACCAGGCCAAGTTCCTGGAGCGCACCATCCTGTCCGTGCTGAACCAGGGGTATCCGCGGCTGGAATACATCATCATCGACGGCGGTTCCACGGATGGCAGCGTGGACATCATCAAGAAGTACGAGCGCTATCTGTCGTACTGGGAAAGCACGCCCGACCGCGGCCAGTCGCACGCCATCAACAAAGGCTTCGAACGCGCCACGGGCGATTACGTCGGCTGGCAGAACTCGGACGACCTTTACTTCCCGGGCGCGCTGCGCAAGCTGGGCGCGGCTGCGGCCAAGGGCCGCGCGCCGATCGTCAGCGGCAACCTGTTTGTGGCGGACGCCGACAACCGCATCTTCCGCAAGATCCACTACACGCCCGTCAATCGCGGCACGCTGACGGTCGTGAAGGCCTCGATCCCGAACCAGTCCGCCATCTTCCGCCGCGACCTGCTGCGCAAGTACGGTCTGCTGCAGGAAAGCATGCGCTATTGCATGGATCTGGAGCTGTGGAGCCGGCTGCTGCGCGAAGGCAAGAACCTGATCGTGCCGGACGCGCTGGGCGTGTACACCGCCCACGACGAGACCAAGACGGCGCTGATGCAGGACGTGCTGCTGGAAGAGCGCGAACAGATCGTCAGCCGCATCCGGCGTACCGAACCGGGTCTGGGCAAGCTGTTCGAACTGTCCTGCCGCGCCTCGAAAGTCGCTGCGCACGCACGCCAGGGCGATCTGACGTATCTCCTGGAAAAGCTGACCACCAAGATCTTCGGACGCGACGATTGGGCCGCGCACTAAGCCGGACCGACACTGATACGGAACTGCAATGACCACGCGCCGCCTTTCCACCCTGCATCTCCTGGGCCTGTTCGTCTTCACCGCGCTGGCGTTGAACGACGACAGGTTCATCGTGGGCGTGGGCAGCTTCAAGCTGTCGCCCTTCGATCTGCTGTTCGTGGCCATGCTGGGCGTCAAGGCGCTGCGGCTGGCCGACCCGGGCGCGTACGCGCTGCCGCGCGGCGCGCTGGGGGTGCTGCTGGGCATCCAGGCGATCTCGGTGATCTATCTGCTGTTGGTGTCGAGCCATCACCCCGGCATCGAGACCGGCGACGTGGCGCGCGACCTGCGCATCGTCTTCTACTTCCTGTGCACGCCGTTCCTTTGCTACAAGGACATCGACAGTCCGCACGCCTACGCGATCCTGCAGAAGTACATCGTCGCGGCGAGCCTGGCGGTTGCCACGTTGATGCTGGTGGAACAGGCGGCCGGCTTCAGCGTGGCCAATCCGCTGCGCAACGTGCGGCTGGGCGTGTGGGCGATCCCGATGGGCGTGGTGTCGCTGCTGTACTTCCGCCGCACGCTGAACGTATCGGGTCCCAAGGCCTACATGTTGACGCTGTACATGGTGATGGCGCTGGTGTTCTCGCTGAACCGCAGCCAATACCTGCAACTGGCGATCTCCGTCTTCATCGCCGTGCTGCTGGCCGGCAGCGCCGACATCCGGCGCCGCGCCGTGATGATCTTCGCGCCCGCGGCCGTGGCCGGGGTGCTGATCTTTGCCAGCATCGGCTATCTGGACGTGCTTGCTGATCGCATCTTCAGCGTCGAGCGCCTGGACGAAGATTCCAGCTACGGCGCACGCGTGCAGGAGATGGAAGGCCAGATGCAATTCTTCGCGGAAAGCCCGGTGTTCGGCAAGGGTGCGGGCTTTCGCAGCTGGGTGATGGGCGAAAACGGCTTCGAGCTGAGCACGTTCGCGCACAACTCCTGGGCCTTCTACCTGATGAAGTTCGGGGTGGTCGGCACGATCATGATCATGCTGCCGCCCCTGCTGATCCTGCTGTTCTCGCTCTTTCGGCGCTACGCCCATCCCGGGCTGGAGATGCACCGGCGATATCTGCTCGCCACCGCGCCCATCTACATCTTCATCGACTCAATGTCCGGCGGCCTGGCCTATGCGCCCAAGACCGCATTTACAGGATTCCTGCTGTGCTATTGCCTGTCGCTGATGCGCAATGCACAGATCATGCCCGTGCCTCGCCAAGATTCTCCCGCTCCCAGCCCCCGCCCGGACATCGTGCGCCGGGCGCCACCCACGCGAGTAATACCCCATGTCTGATGTCTTGTTTGTCGCACCGGACTTGCATGGCGGCGTCGGAAGATGCGTCGCCTTCATTGTGGATGCGTTGCCGGAACAGGGAGTGGACTCCGCCCTGTTCCTGTTGCGCTCGCGCAATCGCGAGTATCCCATCGCCAATCCCAAGGTCACCCGCGCGTTCCCCGTCATCGAGTCCCCAACCAAGCTGCGGCTGGCGCTACCCGTGGCGTTCTTCAAACTGCTGCAGCACATCCGCCGCGAAAAGCCCGCCATCGTCTGCTCGCACGGCCTGTTGTGCAACATGCTGGTCGTGCTGGCCAGAAAGATCCTGCGCGGAAATTTCCGCACCGTGGCGTTCGAGCACAGCAGCCCAGCCATCCACTACGGCGCCTCGAAGATGCGGCGCCTGAAATGCTGGCTGGTCAGCCAGACCTACCGGCGGCACGATGCCGTGGTGGGCGTGTCGCGCGGCGTGAAAGAAGACCTGGTCAGCATGTTTCCGCCGTTGCGCGGCAAGGTCCACACCATCTACAACGGCGTGCCGCTGGACAACGTGCGCCGGCAAGGCGCGCAGCCCAAGCTGGCCGACGACGGGGAGTCGCCGTACCACGTCGTGGCCGTGGGCAGGCTGGAGGCAGTCAAGGACTACGCCACACTGATCGACGCCGCCGCACTGCTCGACGATCCGCGCATCGCATTCACGATCCTGGGCGAAGGCTCCGAACATGCCGCCCTGCAAAAGCGCATCGACGACAAGCCTTCGCGCACGCAGGTCACGCTGGCTGGCCATATCGACAACCCTTTTCCGGTCATCGCCGGCGCCGGCGCCTTCGCGCTCACCTCCGTGCGCGAGAGCTTCGGCAACGTGCTCGTGGAGGCCCTGTGCCTGGGCGTGCCCGTGATTTCCACGGACTGCCCGCACGGTCCCGCCGAAATCCTGGACGCCGGCCGCTACGGGCTGCTGGTGCCGGTCGGCGACGCCGAGGCGCTGGCCGAAGCGGTGCGGCGCCTGGCTTACGACGGCGAGATGCGCGAGAAGCTGGCGGCCCAGGGCCCCGAGCGCGCGGACGCCTTTTCCCTTGAGCGGCACTGCCGCAACGTCATCGATCTCTTCCGCCCGCTCATGCAGCGCGGAACGCCCTGAACAGGACAGCATCATGCAGAAGATACCGGTATCCGTCGTGGTGATGACGAAGAACGAGGAACGCAACATCGCGAAGTGCCTGAAGGGGCTGGCGGAATTCGATGAAGTCTTTGTCGTGGATTCCAACAGCACGGACGCCACCTGCTCGATCGCCACGGCGATGGGCGCGCGGGTCTCGAATTTCAACTGGGACGGCAAGTATCCGAAGAAAAAGCAGTGGTGCCTGGAGCAACTGCCCTTCACCCATCCCGTCGTGCTTTACGTGGACGCCGACGAAGAGATGACGCCGGGCCTCGCCGCCGAAATCCGCGACGTGCTGCCGCGTTTTGCGGCGGGCGCGGGCGGCGCGTTCGTGCCGTTCGACTACGTGTTCTGCGGCAAGAAGCTCGAGCACGGCCACCGCGTCTACAAGCTGGCGCTGCTGGCGCGCGACCGCTCCCGCTTCCTGGACTATGACGACCTGGACGTCGCCAACATGTGGGAAGTCGAAGGCCATTACCAACCGCAGGTCGAAGGCGAGACCTTCGCGCTGCGCCAGCGCATGGTGCACAACGACCACGACTCGCTGTATCACTACTTCGACAAGCACAACCGCTATTCGGACTGGGAAGCGAACCTGCGCACCAAGGGTCTGATGAACGACCCGCGCGAAGCCAACGTCGGCGGCCGCGCCCTGCTCAAGCGCATCTTCCAGGCCATGCCGTTCAAGGCCCCCATCTCGTTCCTGCATTCCTACGTCTTCAAGCTGGGCTTTCTGGACGGCAAGGCGGGCTATGACTACGCCGTCGCGCGCGCCATGTACTACTGGCAGATCCGCATCAAGACCGAGGAAATCCTGAAGGCGCGCCGGGCCAGCGAGGCCGCGTCGCGGCGCGATGCCGTTGCGGGAGCGGCCAAATGAGCACCTTGCAACGCCTGGACCAGTTCACGCTGGCGCCGGGTCAGCGCGGGCGTTCGGCGCTGACCGTGCAGTTGTGGTGGATGGTGCAAGGCACGCTCTTTCGCTGGTCGCCGCAGGTGGCCTACGGCTTTCGCCGGTGGCTGCTGCGCTGCTTCGGCGCGCGCGTGGGCCACAAGGTGCTGATCCGGCCCACGGCCACGGTCACCTACCCCTGGAAGGTAGAGATCGGCGACTACGCCTGGATCGGCGACGACGCGGTGATCTACAGCCTGGGTCCCATCCACATCGGCGCCCACGCCGTGGTGTCGCAGCGCAGCTACCTGTGCGCGGCGGACCATGACGCCGGCCGGCCCGACTTCCCGCTGCGCGAACGCGCCGTGCGCGTCGAAGACGGGGCGTGGGTGGCCACGGACGTGTTCGTCGGGCCGGGCGTAACGATCGCGCGAGAGGCGGTGATCGGCGCACGCAGCTCCGTGTTCCGCAACATGCCGGCCGCGATGGTCTGCCACGGCAACCCATGCCGCCCCATCCGGCCCCGCACCGCCACGCCAACATGAAAATACTCATCTATGGCATCAACTACGCGCCCGAACTGACCGGCACCGGCAAATACACCGCCGAGTTAGCCGAATGGCTGGCCGCGCGCGGACACGAAGTCAGCGTGGTCACCGCCCCGCCCTACTATCCGCAGTGGAAGGTGCACGAGGGCTACCGCGGCTCGCGCTACACCAAGGAATCGCGCCGCGGCGTAACGGTGCGG
>DMTA01000164.1:5993-19558 GCA_003454835.1 Achromobacter sp.
GCGCGCGCCCTTGTGGGTGCCCGAAAGACCGGGCGGCGCCAAGCGTCTGGTGCACCTGGCAAGCTTCGCACTGTCGAGCCTGCCGTCCCTGCTGCGCGCCGCGATGCGCCGCCCCGACATCATCCTGGTCGTCGAACCCGCCCTCTTCTGCGCCCCGGCCGCGTGGCTGACGGCCCGCCTGACCGGCGCGCGCGCCTGGCTGCACATCCAGGACTTCGAGGTCGACGCGGCGTTCGAACTGGGGCTGCTGAAGGGCGGCGCCCTGCGATCGATGGTCAAGCGGGCGGAGCGATGGTTGATGCGCAGGTTTGACCGCGTGTCGACGATATCAAACCGGATGCTGGATCTGGCGCTTTCCAAAGGCATAGACCCTGCCCGCGCCGTGCTGCTGCCCAACTGGATCGACGTCAACGCCATCACGCCGTTGGCAGAAGGCGGGGATTACCGCGCGCAGCTCGGTATTCCGGACAACGCCATCGTGGCGCTGTATTCGGGGAATATGGGTGGCAAACAGGGCCTGCAGATTCTGGCGGACGTGGCGCGGCGTCTTAACCGCGAGGACCGTCTGTGGTTCCTGTTTTGCGGTCAGGGCCCGGAACGCGCAGCGCTGGAGGAAAAGTGCCGGGGTCTGACGCGAGTTATTTTTCTGGATTTGCAACCGGCGGAACGCCTGGGTGCGCTGCTGGGCACGGCAGACATCCACCTGTTGCCCCAACGCGCTGGCGCGGCCGACCTGGTCATGCCTTCGAAGCTGACCGGCATGCTGGCCAGCGGCCGCCCGGTGGTCTGCGGCGCGGCCCGCGGCACGGAGCTTGCCAGTGTCGTGTCGCGCTGCGGCCTGCTGACACCGCCCGAGGATGCCGTGGCCATGGCCGAGGCGGTGCGCAAGCTCAGCTACAACGCGCAGATCCGCGAAACGCTAGGTGCAGCGGCGCGGCAGTATGCGATGGCGCATCTGCATGTGGATGCAGTGCTGGGTGCGGCGGAGCGGGAGTTTATGGCGATTGCTAAGAGCAAGGGCCGGGGAGCGCCGGCGGAGACGCGGGCGAGTGAGGGGGATGTTTGAAGGGCTGTGTGTTCTGGACTTGGCGCATGCCTTGGCGGACAAGGGACAGCACGGACAGCGTCGCCTTGCCCCGCCGTTCTTGTTTAGCCTGAAGAAAAGCCACAATGTCGATTGTTCTCCTCCGGAAATTGAATCTCCGGGTAAAGGAGAACGATCAATTGCGGCAAGGCCATGGACGGCATGAACACGAGCAGAATCGCCAAATCCACCCAGATTGTCAGCGGCAACCATAGCCGCGCCTTCTTTGTGGTGAGAGACCTTACGATCCAACGGCCACCGTAGCGCATCAGCACATCACGCGGACTTTGGGGGAGTGCGATGATTTTGGGTGGGGGCAAGTCTTCGATCTGGGCCATAAACCGATGAAGCCAAGCCCAGATATGGTCTGCCCAAATCTCGCCGTTATACATCACCGGTATCTTGACCAACTGAGGCTCCGGCAGGTTGCAGGTATAACCGACAAGGTAGAGATAAGGTTGTGCTCTACCTGTTGTCCAATCAATGCCTTGCAACCGATCCCAGTCCAGTTCCCATATGGTGTCCGAGCTTTCTTCGGGATACGGGACGTAATAAACGCGGCGGGATCGGCGGTCGAAACGGACTTTCGAACAGCGATACCTGTAACGCGGCAACAAGATGCGAGAAAGGAAGAACCCAAGAAGTCCTATGACAGGAAGGCCTAGAATAGGCACCCAAACCACTCCAAACCAGTTGTCAACACCTACGATCACTGCGATGAGAAATACAAGAAGCCCAAAGAAAGTGAAGGCTCGAAGGCCAAATCCCTCTAGTTCGGTTTGCAGCGTATCAGAAACAACTTCAATGCAATCATCATTGAACCGGACCGCTTGAATAGCAGGAGTCTCGTGTGAGCCGGGGGTCGTAGGCAATAACGTGCTTGCAAAGCGAAAGAGCCGCCAGTTGTTTTGAATCTCCATAAACGATGGGCGCGCCTGCCTATCCCGCTTAGTAGTTCGCATTATTGAGGCTCCCGGACTGGAGCGACCAACGCTTCGTCGATGGGATCTGTAAGCCAAGTACCTCGTGTAAATACGAGCGGCTCCTGCTGCGGGAATAGCGCGACGCTGGGCTGATTTACGATATCTGGCCGGTAACAATAGTCCAGCATGACTTCCGTGTCTTCACGCATGATGATTTGCCAGCTCAACTGGCGGGTACCTTCTCGAATGAAGTCTTTGCCAGTAACCATGCATTCCGTGTCATATGGGAAGTGGTAGCCCGGGGCTGCTGCGATGGGTCCATGGACCATATTCAGGATTTTGCCGTTCCGCTTCGCTTTGAGCGTGTATTGGAAAACGTCGACGTGCCTTATAAGCGGCGAATCTTCGCCCAGAGTGGGATAGCGAGGGAGGACTACAGATAGCGAAAGAGTTCCTATGCCGTCCTTCGCGATATCGCGCCGTAGAGCAACGCTGTCTTGCCAGAGTCCATAAATAGGGATGCTGCGGACTGCAATATCGCGCACAGACATCGAGGGAGCTTCCCAATTAGCTACAGCGCGAACACCGTAAACAGCACCATGGAAAGCAATAAGTTCTTCGTCTAAAGACTTATAACGATAAGCTCGCGCACCCCGATTCCAAAAGCTGTGTGCCAACCAGACTTCGTCGGGCTGAAATTTGGCGAGAGCGGCCTGTATGCTGAAATAAATCACGCCTGCAGTGGCGATGAAGGCCAGCACAATCCAGCCGACTGACCCGACAACACCAAGGACGAAGCCTGAGGCACTTAGGAACAACCCAGCAGCCGCCAATGCTCCAAATCCAGCTGACGCCATATATAGTCGACCAGCCTCGGAATTTTGTTGAGTTGTGAAGGCATGGGAAGCACGAATCGCGTCGGCAATGGCACCGAATGCGGTAGTTATTGCGCCAGCTTTTGTGGCGAGTGTTCGAGCTGGAAAAGCGGCCTTTCGTGCTGCGGCAAGTGATTCTCCTTTGGCCAATGTACGGAGCTGAATCAGGTCGGCCTTAACGAACAAGCCCGAGCTAATTACGGCCGATACTGCAGCCAAGGCACTTGCGCCGCTAGCGAATCCGGCAAATGAAAAATCAATCCTCCCGTTTGCGAGATCTTTGATCGATGATCGCATTGCCATGATGGCTGATACAGCGGCAAGTCCCGTGAATGCATACTCGGCGCGCACGATCCCAGTCTGCGCGGCGCCGTAGGCCGGACTTTGACGACCCCGTTCCAACATACGCTTGAACACGTTGCCTTCAAGTTGGAACGGCTGTCGATTGTTCGCTGTGGATGGAGCGGAAGAAATGCGTTTCACCTGGTCCCCCACGCGCACCTCTTCGTAAAGGAACACCGTCGCCGCCTGGTCGCGCAACGGCCGCCTGACCGTAATGCCCCACTTCCTAAGCCGCTCGGTGTTCATGTGTTGCTCACCATGAAACTGGGCGTATTGAAAGCGCGCCTCAGCGCTGGACACGCGGTACGTGACGATCGTGCTGCCAACACGGACTTCAGCAAATAGGCGTAATCGTCGAACTATGCTGTCGGCCGTAGCATCGGGCAAACTCATATCGCCCAGCTGTGACAGCATCTGGCTTACGAGTACATCTGAGGCCTTAGTTGCCGGATAAGAAACATTAAATTGAAAGATAGGCGCAAAGGCGGCAACCCCAATATCCAGCGCATTTTTCAGCAGCGGTGGGTTGGCGAGGTTGACGTAAAACTCTCGGATTCCGTGTCCCAACGCCAACCAGACAGGACTCTTTTCTGGTTGGGCCAACAACACTTTACGGTAAGTGGATCGGCCACTTTCGCTGTGAGTCAGATTACCGACGCAGTGGGCAACAACTCGCTCATAGTCTTGCGCGTTTTCTTTTGCGCCCAGGTCGAAACAGGACCGCACCTTGCTGAACCAGCCATCCTGCCAATCCTTGGCTATCGCGCTGCCTCCAGTCTTGATCCAACTCTCTAGGTCGTTCACTAGCGTGTCAATGGCGGACTGTTTCCGCTTGACGGCTTCTTCGTACGCCAGCATGTATGGCACAGCATTCCCGAACAAGACATCCGCATTGCTGTTTTGATCGAAGCGAACCAGATCTCGCCTTTTGGCGTAGGCTTGCGGGGTCTCCCGCTCTTGAACGCTCTGCAAGTACTGCTTGATGACGGTGGCGCTCGTGTACGCGTGATTGTTATCGATTTCATAAACCTGCCGATCTGCCGCGGCGACAGCGACAAGATGCGCCAACTCACTCACGACACCGATCGGGTCGTGCAACGCGACCGCCAGAGGAACGATATTCTTTATCGGAACAAGCTCGACGTGTGCGCCTGGAATGACGCTGTCGTATGTCGTGAACGACTCCGGAAGAGATATCTCGCTCCATGTGTAGCCCGGCCTATCATTCAAGCCGGGTCGTCGCAGTTCCGGCGTTGCGTGAGCAAGCAGCGCAATGTTGAACGCGTGGGGTTGTTCAACGCCACCGGACGGCCTGACCTTTGTCGCCAGCCTGGTGCGGATGCCATCGACATCATTCTCAATGCTCCATAGCCGGGCATGGGTGAGCATCGTCTCACTGGTCATCAGGTAGACGACGTCTGCTGTCTTGCTCTCTGGGGCAGATAGATAAGGCCTGGCGCTGGCGATTTCGGGGCAAGCGAGCCGCCCGGGAATGTCATCCTGATCGTCGGCGCGGGTCCACCAAATGCGCGCAAATCGCAGGTCGTCGGTGACCTGATAGTGCTGCGTCCACATACGGCCGTGCTGGAAATAGCACAGATAGACGTAGGCGCCAGGACGAAGCACGCGAAGGCCGTATGCCTTGCCAGCGGCCAGCTTGGGATAGCCATCGGTGCCAAGCGTTGGAAACACGCGTTCATCCCAGGAGCTCTCTGCAACGCCATAGCGCAAAGGATAGATGGGCACGCACCGCTCACACGGTGGCGGTGAGATGGCCTTGCCCAGTTGTTTTTCATTGGGACGTTCAGGACCCAGGGCTTTTTTGTAGGGCTGCGTCATAGAGGGTTCCTCAAGATGTTGTGATGGCCGATGCTGCCGCTCGCCACCTCGCATCCCTGGCAAAGCGCCTTCGCGAACACTGAGACGCTGCTGGAGATACCCGGCTCCGGACGCGCGTCATCGGGCTCGGCGCGCGAGCGGCAGTGGATGAAGAGAGGATTTGTTGAACCGCGACGGCTACCTGGCGCGCTGTGGGTTGGCCATTCCGGATCGTGAGCAGCGCTGCGAGGTCAAGAACATTGCGGACGTCGACGGCCGCATTGGCGCTGACCCGGGCCATGCGCCTCACGGAGTGCTTGGGCAGAACTCTCCGCGACGTGAATTCGACGACGTCGAAGGACTCGTCGTTGACCGCAAACGTGAAGCGAAAATCGGATTCGATAGGCATGGCGTGCTCCTGCAACGACAGGCCTTTCCCATCACCGATGAGTGCTCAGCCTGCGCCCGGCCATTACGGCACGCCAACTCAGGCTTGGAAATCAGACACGTATGATTTTGACGTGCATCAGTTGAGAACTTGATCGCGTTCGCAAGACGTTCGCTAGGTGATGGCTGGACCCGCCACGCGCCTTGCGATGTTCAATGCCACAGCATCTGTCGGCACCACGCTCAACGAACAACTTTTATTTCGATAACTTTCACGCGCACAAAAAAACAAGGCCTGTGCAGACGGCGTCGCCACCCGCACAGGCCCTGACTCACGTCGTCGCATCAACCCGCTTCGCCCTTCCCTGGCGGAGGCTGCCCATTCGAGCTTCGCACCAACCCCATCTGCACCGCGATGTACGCCGCCTCGGCCTGATTGCGCGCATTGAGCTTCCAGTAAAGCGTGCGCGCGTGGCTCTTGACGGTGGCGACCGAGATGCCGACCTGCTGGCCGATCTCGCGCATGGTCTTGCCTTGCACGAGAAGCTGCAGAATCTCCTCCTGCCGCTGCGTGAGCTCGCGCAGCTCCTGCACCGACGCGTGCGTCGTGCTGGGCGGTCTGCCCGCGGGTTGGGGATAGCACTCGCCGCCCGCGATCACCAGGCTGACCGCCGCGGCCAGCGCATCGGGGCTGGACGCCTTGGGCAGATAGCCCGCGACGCCGGCGCGCGCACACGCGGCCATGACACTCTGGTCCATCGCCGAATACAGAACGAGCACGAGCCTGGGCATGAAGAATGCCATTGCCTGGGACAGAAGCCCGACGTCCTGCTCCGCGGAGCCGCTGCAACCCACAACCAGCAATTCCACTGGTTTGTTGATTGAGCTGGACATGTTGAGAAGGTGGGCTGGCGAGATGGCCAGGATATCGTCGGCGTTGCGCACACGTTCCAGCACATGCTGAATTGCGACACGAAGCAGAGCGTAGTCTTCGATCAGTACGGTTGTCATCCCGGGAAGAACCTTGTGACGCATGGCCCATTACGGTTCCCATGACGCTGGCGCAACGCCGCGCAAGGCGCGGGTTCACGCGCTTTGCCAGGTTCAGGGGAATACTGTCCGCAGCCTGTGGATTGCAGTGGCGAGACTGAGTGATTCGCCCTATCAATCCATGCTTGCGGACACAACTCATGCTATCAGCGGCTACGTTCGCTGAATCTCGTTCAGGAGGATGATTGGTGGCGGAAAGCGAGGTGACAGCGACCCGAACACCTGCTTTCTATGCCTTAGCCGTATTGGCTATGCGCAACCCCGGCAGCGTTGGAACTGGGCGTTCCTGCTGCCGGGCAGGCAGCGCAAACCTGACTCAACCGAGCTTGCGCCCATAGATCTGCCCGGCATCCACTTCACGCCCGTTCGGTTCATGCCATTCCAAGGTCGCACCGCGTTGCAGCGCCGCGTAAACGGCTTCGCCCTTGTTCTTGACATGCAGGCGCTGGTACAGCGTGCACGCATGCGTCTTGGCGGTTGCCACCGAGATATTGAGCATCCGGCTGACGGTCTTGATGGGATAACCCCGTGCAAGCAACACAAGCACTTCGTACTGACGCGGCGTGATCTGCAGGAGCTGGGCACCCGCGCTGACGGGCATGGCGCCCTTCGAGCCGGCTTCTTCCGCATCCCGCGACGGCAGGGCGCATACGGTGGAGGCCGGAGCCTGCAGCGCCTGTTCGCTGGGGAAGCATTGCCCGCCCGCCATCACCAGGCGTATGGCGGCCTCGAGGATCTCGACCGAAGCCGTTTTCATCAGGCAACCGTACACGCTGGCGCCAGGCAGACCTTGCACCGGCATGGGCAAGGGCATGACGTCCGTCAAAAGCAGAATCCGCTTGGGCGTCAGCACGCGTTGAATCTCGTGCAGGGCGCTCCATGCTTCATCGGTATCCACTGGCAAACCATAGATCAGAAGATCGGCGCCCGCGTGCACGCCGTCGGCCTTGGACACGTCCGCAAGGCCCATCCCCTCGATCTCCCACACATCATCCAACTTGCTAAGAATCTGCCACAAACCCAACCGCAGTAGCGGATGAGCTTCAATCAGGACCATCTTGGCCATGGTGTCCTCCCGGTTTTTCGACGGGCCTAGAAGGGATCTTCGCTGTGCTGAAGACTATTTTTTATCCAACCCTGCGGGGGTGGTCCGCATATCCCGGAATATCTAATGAAGCTGAACCGGGACGTTTGGGCTGGGCGACTTTGGTAGCCAACATAACGGATGGCATGGAACCCATCTTATGGTTCGGATTTGTCAAAATCAAGACGTTTCAGGGCGATATAATCCGACAAAATCAGAAATCAATCGTTAGCCTTAATCACGTTCGTAAATATGGATGAGAAGCTCATCTCGTCCTTTTCGGCGCTAGGGTTTTCACCAGCGGTGTTGAGCTTCGGAGACGTGTCTCTCCTATGAAACGGCCCGTCAGGACTGCCCGCACAGGCGCTCTGGCCCTTGTTACAGACGAAAAAAAGCCACGTCGGGACATCAGCCGGACGCGGCGTCGAATAGCCGGGAGAAGAGGGAAACCTGTCAACTTGTATCCGCAGACACATCAAGCCCGTGAACAGTCCCTGTATTCGAAATAACGGTAACATTTTTTATTTACACGCCCGCAGGCGGATTTACTCCATATAGGCGAAGTCAAATACCGTGTGCCCCCCCTGATGATGCCAATGGTGCATTGAAGCATGGCGTTTTCTCAGGAAGTTTGCGTAGTGGATTTCGCCGTCGGTTTCAACATAGGTGGAAGGCGTCAGCTCCTCGATCCGGTTGAGCGAGACACCCTTGCCGTAGTGACAGAAGCCCTGGTACTGCGCGCACCGGATCACGTCTCCCCCAGGCGAGACAACGATTCCGGCGTTGCGGGCCCGCATGGGGTTGCGCACGATCGGGTTGCAGGCGTGCGGCGTCCAGGTCGTGGAACGCGGCGAATCGGAGAAAAACGCGAACAGTTCGTCGCAATGGCTCTGCCCGTCGGTCCGATCGATATTTGTTAATAGCCACCAGTATTCGCCGTGTTTAAAGATAATGGTATCGACGGCCGAAATATTGGTCATCAGATTAACGTCAAGCTCCCATTTAAGCGGAAAATCTGTACATTTCCACAGCTCGATACTTCGATTTCCGCATGTTTCAGGGACCATATACGTCACGCCTTCGTGTTCAAAAATATATGGAAACGAAAGGTGGTAAGGCAGGTTCAGCGCAGTGCCCAACAGCCGGAAAGCCCCGTCGGAGTAGGTCGCGACCGAGATCGTGCCCTTGCGGGACGTAAAATCGTAGTCCTCGAAAAATATATATGGTTTTTTTTCGTGCGTATAAACAAAAGGGTCGGCAAAAAACCGGCCCTTGGGCGGTTGCAGCACCATGGCTTCGGAGACAACGGCCTGCTGGCGTGCGGACGGAAACATACCGATCCGCCAGCGGATATTGCGCTTCATGATGCGGCGCACAACGAGATCGGACATTAACCATGCCTGGCGCGCAATATATGCGGCGCTATCCCACTCCGCCGGATCGGCCCGGCGCGGGCCGCTCATGATCTGCATGGCGGGCGGGGCGACGCCCGGGCGGTCATGGGCCAGCGCCTGCAAGGCGTCATAGACCATGAAGTTTCCCAAGCTGAATGCGCGCGCCTGATTCTTCAGCCAGAACACTTCCGTGTTGAAACTGCGCTGGTCCAGAAGCTCGTCGTCTTCCTGCCTGGCGCCGACGCGCCAGAGTTTCACGGTGGTGTGATCTTCGCGCTGAAAAACCTCCCAGAAGCCGGCATAACGGCTTGTCGCCACTGCGATGTCCGAATAACTCAACTGCCATACGCCCAGCCGCGACCAGCTTGTGAGCTGCGCGCGCGTGGCCAGCGACGCACCCAGCGTGATGACCAGGTCCAGCCCCAGCGCCTGCACTTCGTTGCGCGCGTGGGAATCCTCGTCGCCCGGCGCCAGCGGGATCACCGACGTACCCGCCTCCTGCAGGCCATCGCGCATGTCGCGGCAGGCCAGCATGGCGCGCTGCTTCTGCGGCAGCAGCTTGCCCTCCAGGCGCGACAGCGAGCCGAACAGCGCCTTCACGCTCAGCCGCGGCGCACTGTCGTCGGCCTCGCCGTTCATCACCAGCAACGCCGTCAGGTCGAAATCCTGGCTGTGGAGTAGCCACTCAACCATCTCGTGCATCCAGCCGGGTTGCTCATACCCGTCGACCAGCAGTCCCACCTTGTACGTCTTCATTTCTCGTGCTCCTGTATCAGGGCAATTGGCCTGCCGCGCCGTGACTGCGAAGGGGCCTCGCCCGGCACACACCCGGGGCAATGCGTTCATGTTCTCGCGCTGATACTGCGGGCTTTTGAGCGTGCGTTCCAGAGCACATTCATCCTAGGGCGGGTGTCCGAGGACAATTGGCCAAACCTCAACCTCACGGCCATGGCGCGCCTCATTCTTCTTCCTTGCGCGTCTCGTCCTTACGCCCGATGCGAAGCGACCGTGCCGCAAAACCGACACATCAGGCGCACATGGTTAGGGGTAAACCCTATTGGGGATAGCAGAGGCTCGCCTCTCATCCGTGCCTCCCGCATAATGCTTTGAAACAAACGTTTGAATTCAACCTTATGCAAGAAATCCGCTCGACCTCCACGAGGGAAACCATCCTCGACACCGCCGAATTCCTGTTTGCGCAACAGGGACACGAGGCGACGTCGATGCGTCAGATCACGGGCGCGGCCGGCGTGAACCTCGCGTCGGTGAACTATCACTTCGGCTCGAAAGAGTCACTCGTGCAGGCGGTGCTCAAACGCCGCCTGGAAGTGCTCAATCGCGAGCGCATGCGCCTTCTGGACGAACTCGAGGCGCAATCCGGCGGCAAGCCCCTGAAGCCCTCGCAGATCGTGGACGCGTTCTTCGGCACGCTGCTGCGTCTGGCCGCCGATCCGGCGCAGGCCGGCAGCACCTTCCTGCCGCTGCTGGAACGCACGATGACCGACCCAACGGATTTCATCCGCGCGCTGTTTGCCGAGGAATATGCTGACGTGCTTGCGCGTTACCGCAATGCGCTCTTCGCCGCCCTGCCCGACGTGCCGCGCGCCGAGATCATCTGGCGCTTCCAATTCATGCTGGGCGCGACGTCGTACGCAATCATGGGCACCGATCTGCTGCGCTCGGTGACCGGCCTGGCCGGCGACGAGGCCGAACAACCCAACGACCGCGAATTGCTCTTGCCGCGCCTGATGAGTTTCCTGCTGGGCGGGCTGCGCTCGCCCCTGCCGCACTTGAACGCAAGCCCCGGAGGCGCCTGACCGCCTTCCACCGCAACAGGCCGGCGAGCCGCCTTCGGTCACCGCCAGGCAACTGAAGAACAACGAGGAGACAAGAAAATGTACGCAGTCATCGTCGCGCTGGTTGTCATTGCGCTCCTGGCCGCCCTGTTGCTGGGCGTGCGCCCCATCCGGCGGGCGCTGCTGTCCGCGCCGATCTTCAACCTGTACCGCAAGGTGCTGCCGCAGATGTCCGACACCGAGCGCGATGCGCTCGAGGCCGGCACGGTCTGGTGGGAAGGCGAACTTTTCCGTGGCCGGCCCGACTGGAACCGTCTGCTTGCCTATCCGCGGCCGCGCCTGACCGATGAAGAACAGCGCTTCCTGGACAACCAGGCCGAGACCGCGTGCCGGATGGTCAACGACTGGAGCGTCACGCAAGAACGCTTCGACCTGCCCGCCGACGTCTGGAACTATCTGAAGTCCGAGGGTTTCCTCGGCATGATCATTCCCAAGCAGTACGGCGGCCTCGCGTTCTCCGCCTACGCCCATTCCGAAATCGTGACCAAGCTGTCCACGCGGTCCTCCGCGCTGGCCGTGTCGGTCATGGTGCCGAATTCGCTCGGACCCGCCGAACTGCTGCTGCACTACGGCACCGAGGAACAGAAGAACCATTACCTGCCGCGCCTGGCGCGTGGCGAAGAGGTGCCGGCCTTCGCGCTGACCAGCCCGTGGGCAGGCTCGGACGCCGCAGCCATTCCCGACAGCGGCATCGTCTGCAAGGGCGAATGGCAGGGCCGCGAAGTCATCGGCATGCGCGTCACCTGGGACAAGCGTTACATCACGCTGGCGCCCGTCTGCACGCTGCTGGGCCTGGCGTTCCGCCTGTACGATCCGGACGGGCTGCTGGGCGGCAAGAAGGACCTGGGCATCACGTGCGCGCTCGTGCCGCATGATCACCCCGGCGTGGACACCGGCCGCCGCCACTTCCCGCTGAACGCCATGTTCATGAACGGCCCGACGCGCGGCAACGACGTCTTCATGCCGCTGGACTTCATCATCGGTGGCCCCGCCATGGCCGGCCAGGGCTGGCGCATGCTGATGGAATGCCTGGCCGCGGGGCGCTCGATCTCGCTGCCCTCTTCCAACACCGGCATGTCCAAGCTGACGGCGCGCGCGGTGGGCGGCTATGCCCGCGTGCGCAGCCAGTTCCGCATGCCGGTCGGCAAGTTCGAAGGCGTCGAAGAGGCGCTGGCCCGCATCGGCGGGAACACCTACATGATGGACGCGGCGCGCACCATGACGGCGGGCGCGGTGGACCTGGGTGAAAAGCCCTCGGTCGTATCGGCCATCGTGAAGTACCACGTCACCGAACGCGCGCGGCAGGTCGTCAACGACGGCATGGACGTGATCGGCGGCAAGGGCATCTGCCTGGGACCGTCCAATTTCCTTGGCCGCGCCTACCAGCAGATCCCCATCGGGATCACCGTGGAAGGCGCCAATATCCTGACGCGCAGCCTGATCATCTTCGGCCAGGGCGCAATCCGCTGCCATCCCTACGTGCTGGCGGAAATGCAGGCCGCGCAATCGCCGGACCGCAAACAGGGACTGGACGATTTCGATGCCGCGTTCTGGGGCCATGCGGGCTTCGTGGTGCGTAACACGCTGCGGGCGCTGGGCACCTCGCTCACCGGCGCGCGTTTCGTGGCCGTCAACGCCGACGTCGCACCGGACATGAAGCGCTACTACCAGCTCCTGGGCCGCTACTCGGCCGCCTTTGCACTGCTGGCCGACACGTCGATGCTGGTGCTGGGCGGCAGCCTGAAGCGCCGCGAGCGTCTGTCGGCGCGGCTGGGCGACGTGCTGTCGCAGATGTACCTGATCAGCGCGACGCTCAAGCGCTTCGAGGACGAAGGCCGCCAGAAGGCCGACGCGCCGCTGGCGCACTGGTCGATCCAGGACGCGCTGTGCAAGTTGCAGGAGGCCTTTGACGGCGTGCTGGACAACTTCCCGAATCGCGCTGTCGCGTGGATCATCCGCCGCATCGTGTTTCCGTGGGGCCACAGCCAGATCCCGCCGTCCGACCAGCTTGGCCAGGACGTGGCCCGGCTGCTGATCAGCCCCAGCGCAACGCGCGACCGCCTGACGGCCGGCTGCCACCTGCCCGATACCGCGGACGAACCCGTGGGCGCGATCGAGCAGGCGTTGGCCGCCACGCTGGAAGCCGAGCCCATCGAGGCCAAGATCCGCGAGATCGAAAAACGCGGCGTGCTGGA
Organism: Achromobacter sp.; assembly: GCA_003454835.1. Lineage (GTDB taxonomy): Bacteria > Pseudomonadota > Gammaproteobacteria > Burkholderiales > Burkholderiaceae_B > Achromobacter. Next base: position 19,002 of record DMTA01000164.1, read on the forward strand.
CGGCAATCCGCAAGCCAACGTGCGCGACATCGCCGACGCGGCGGTCACCATCGGTGCGATCACCGCCGAAGAGTATGCCGTCGTCAAACGCCGCAACCGCTTGCGCGACACCGTGGTCAAAGTAGATGATTTCCCCTTTGACCTCGGCGCCGCCGACGCAGACCGGCCCACCGCCGAACGCAAGGTCGCCTGAGGGAGGAAGCGGATGACATTCAAACCGGTTTACGTCGTCGATGGTTCTCGCACGCCCTTCCTGAAGGCCCGCACGGGCCCGGGCCCCTTCTCCGCCGGGGATCTGGCGGTACAAGCCGGCCGCGCCCTGCTGCTGCGCCAACCCTATGCGCCAACGGACCTGGACGAGGTCATCGTCGGCTGCGCCGCCCCTTCGCCCGAAGAAGTCAACATCGGCCGCGTGATTTCGCTGCGGCTGGGCTGCGGCGATCGGGTGCCGGGATGGACCGTCATGCGCAACTGCGCGTCGGGCATGCAGGCGCTGGACTCCGCCATCGCCAACATCCAGAACGGCCGTTCGCACCTGGTGCTGGCCGGCGGCACCG
>DMTA01000322.1 GCA_003454835.1 Achromobacter sp.
CGTTGCGCAAGGCGCTGGACGGCGCGCAGTAACCCGCTTTTCTTGTAGAGCCGAGCCCACGCTCGGCTGCTCTTTGCGGCAAGCAACGGCAGCCGAGCATCGGCTCGGCTCTACAACGCCGCAGGTCACCGCACCCACAACACGATCCCGCGCACGCGTGTCGTGATCGTGTCACCTCGTTGTGCCGTCGCCGCACACCCGTGCATCGCAAATCATTGATTCTTAGATAGACATACGGTCGTTTACGACTGCGCGGTGTGCATTGCTGCGCCGCGGGATGCCAAACCTTGTTCAGCCATGCTTTAGTTTGGATCGATCCACAGGGGAGGGCGCGGATCCGATATGGATCGATGCAAGCGCCTTGGATCGCCGTCTCTGCAGTGCCGCTGTTCCTCGCATCCGCGCGCCCACACCAACGAAGAGCAACCGCCCATGGCTCAGTTCGTCCGTAACCGTCGTCATCTGTTGTCCCAGGCCATGTTGCTGGCCCTGCTGCCGCTGGCGGCCAGTGCACAGGAGGCCGACAGTACGTCCGCCACGAAAGATCTGGACGCGGTCACCGTCACCGGTTCGCGCATCAAGCGCGCCAGTGTCGAAGGCCCGGCCCCGGTCAACGTGATCTCCGCCCAGCAGATCCAGAAGGAAGGCTTCGTCACCGTCTACGACGCGTTGAAGACGCTGACCGAAGCGACCGGCACCGTTGAAGCAGCGTCGCAGTGGGGCTCGCACACGCCCAATGCCAGCGGCCTGAACCTGCGTGGCATGGGCCCGAACCGGACCCTGCTGCTGGTCAACGGTCGGCGCGTGGCCGACTACCCGCTGCCCTATGGTGGCGAGACCAACTTCTCCAACTACAGCAACATTCCCGCCGCCGCGGTGGAGCGCATCGAAGTGCTGACCGGTGGCGCCTCGGCCATCTACGGTTCGGATGCGATCGCCGGCGTGGTCAACGTCATCCTCAAGACCCACTACGACGGTGATGAAGTGCGCGTGCGCGGCGGCACGTCCACCGAAGGCGGCAGGGACACCTGGGATCTTTCCTGGGCCGGCGGCAAGACCGGCGACCACTGGAGCGTGACCTATGCGCTGCAGTACACCAAGCGCGATCCGCTGTTCGGCCGTGACCGGCCGCAGATGGACGATGCCGACGATGCGCCGTATCCGTCCTGGAACATGGAGCAGCGCAAGGTCGGCTTCCGACCCACGGCCGGCCTGGCGCTCATCGACCCCGGCACCGGAGAGCGCCTGGCACCCCCCACTGGAACCTGCGAGAAGTTCGACGGCGAGTACTACACCGCTGATCGCCTGGTCTACAACTACAACGCCAATACCGTGACGAACACCGGGCGCCTGTGCGGCATGAGCGCCGACTACGCCAACTGGCTGCTGACGGGTGGCTCGGAGAACCTCTCCGGCAACCTGTATGCCACGTTCGACTTCGGCAACGATCTGCAGGCCTGGAGCAATCTTGCCGTCTACCGTTCCGAAGCGCTGTGGGGCACCAATCCGCCGAGCGTCACCCTCGTCGACGATGCCAACGGCTACTACTGGGATGCCAACCGCGATCGCCCGATTCTGGGCGTGCGCCAGTTCACCCCCAACGAAGTCGGCGGCCTGGACACCCTGCGCAATACCAACCGCGAATTGTCCTGGGATGTCAGCGCCGGCCTGCGCGGTCGCCTGGCAGACCGCTTCGACTGGAGTGCGTCGGTGGGGCGTTCCTACTACCGCGTGGAAGAACGGCAGAACGTGATGGATGAGCAGAAGTCGTATGACTTCTTCCTCGGCCCGCGACTGGGCACCACGGCGGACGGGGAAGCGATCTATGCCTTGAACGAATCGCGCTGGTGGAACCCGATCACCCCCGACGAGTATTGGCAGATGGGTACGGTGGCGCGCAATCGTGCCTCGTCGTGGGTCAACCAGGCTTCGGCCGACATCACCGGTGAACTGTTCCAGGGCTGGGCCGGACCGGTTTCGTTTGCCGCAGTGGCTGAAGTCGCGCGGCAGGGCTATCACCTCAGCCCCGACCCGCGCGCGGGCATCGACTTCGACCTGCAGAACGTCGACCGTGGCGGTGGCGAGCGCACGCGCTATTCGGCAGGCCTGGAGTTCAAGATTCCACTGGCCGACAGCCTGATCGCTACCGCTGCGGCGCGCTACGACCGCTATGGCAGCTACAAGGCCGATGACAGCGCCGACGCAGTGAGCATCGGCAGCCAGAAGGAAACCACCTGGAATGCGGGCCTGGAGTGGCGGCCGTTCGAGTCGCTGCTGGTGCGAGGTTCCTATGCCACCAGCTTCCACGCCCCGGACATGCACTACCTGCTGGGCCAGCCCAGCAGTTCGCAGGTGCTGACCTATGATCGGCTGCGCTGCATTGAAAGTGGCGCCTACCTGGTCAACGAGTGCGGCGCGGGCAATCCCGATGTCTGGTACGCGTTCGATGTGAACCGCCGCGGCACGCCGCTGTTGCGTTCTGAAACCGGTGATTCCTGGACCGTGGGCTTTGTCTGGGATGTGCTGCCGAATCTGTCGGTCAGTGCCGACTACTGGGCGATCAAGCTTCAGGACATGATCGTCGACGTGGGCGCCGACGAAGTGCTGGCCAGTGAGGCCGGCTGCCTGACCGGCAGGAACATCGACGGCACGCCGTGGTCGAACCCGGCCGGTGGAGAATACTGCGCGGGCATCCTTGCGCGAGTGAACCGCGACAGCAATGGGCGCCTGGTTTCCATCGAGCGCGGGCCCTTCAACCTGGCCAGCCGTGAGGTCCGAGGCATTGACCTGACCGCGCGCTACCGCCTGGAAACCGCCGCTTGGGGGAGCTTCCAGCTTGGGGTGAACTACACCAACCAGCTCTCGACCAAGGAGCAGCGTTACGCCAACGATCCCAATCCCGAGCGTCGTGACCGCGACCTGCGCAGCAAGCTGCGCGCCAGCCTGGGTTGGCAGCATGGCAACTGGAACGCCAATGTCTACGCAGACCGCGTGGGTTCGGTGCCGGGCGTGCGTTACCACTGGGGCACCGACCGCCTGGACAACCCCGGGGGGTGCCTGCCGTTCGCCGATGGCTATGTGCCCAGCGACAGCCCGTCGTTGAACTGCCTGGAGCCGTTGACCCGGCCTGACGGCTCGGCCAACCCCAATCCCAACGCAGGCCAGCAGACCTCGCGCTACTACGGGCGGGTAGGGCCGTTCATCACCTGGAACTTCAACGTGGGTTACCAGGTGACCGAGCACATGAAGATCAACGCGTACGTCAACAACGCCTTCAATGCGGCCAGCTGGAACCACAAGGATCCCTACAAGGCGGACTACGACTTCGCGCCGACCCGACTGCTGGGTGCCGTGGGGCGCGAGTTCGCGCTGGAGTATGTGTTTACGTTCTGATTCGGGAACCTTGCTCCTGTAGAGCCGAGCCGATGCTCGGCTGCACCTGGCGCGGAACAACTGCAGCCGAGCGTGGGCTCGGCTCTACAGCGGCACATTTCCGCGGTCGCGCACAACAAAACGGCAGCCACCTGTAAAAGCGTGGCTGCCGTGGAGGACCGTTGTACGGGGTCGGATCCCTTCGCAGAAGGGCTCCGACCCCAAGTGCCGGCTTAGAACTTGTAGGTCGCGCCGAAGTAGATCTGGCGGCCCGAGTACAGGTTGGAGATCAGGCGGGACTGGGTGTCGCTGCCCAGGTAGATGCGCTGCTCGGACTTGGTGGCGTTGAGCACCGAGGCGGTGAAGGTCAGCGCTTCGGTGAAGTTGTACGCCACGTTCAGATCCAGCTGGTCGTACGGTTCGCTGTACTGGGTCATGCCATTGACCAGGCCGCCGACCACTTCACCACGACGGTTGTACGAAGCACGGGCCAGGAACCGGTCGGTTTCGTAGAACACCGTCAGGTTGGCCTGGTTCTTGGCGCTGCCCACCAGCGGCGAGGCGCCGAGGTTCTCGCCGTTGAGCTCGATCGAGGCCAGGTTGGTGTCGTTGTAGGTGTAGTTGGCCTGCACGCCCAGGCCGAAGTCGAAGGTGTACTGGCCGTAGACTTCCACGCCCTGCGACACCGCGTCACGACCGTTGGCCTGGGTGCTGTAGTTCTGCACCGTCACCATGTCGCCGCCGACTTCCATCTGCACGTCACGCACGATCGGCACGGTGAAGTTGCTGATGTCCTTGCGGAACAGGCCGACACCGGCCACTGCGCCCGGCATGAAGTACCACTCGACGCCGAGGTCGTACTGGGTGGCCTTGAAGGCTTCCAGGTTCTTGTTGCTGCCGCTGCCGGCCCAGCCTTCGGTCGGTGCGCCGCCGGC
>DMTA01000323.1 GCA_003454835.1 Achromobacter sp.
CGCGCCATCGCTGCCGTAAGCGGCGCGTGATGCAACCCCGGGCGGCACACGCGGCCCGGACGCGCCCGGCCCAGCCCCCATTACCGCACCGCGCGCGGAACGCGGCCCGGCGCCGTCCGAACCAGAGGGCTTCCTGACATGCTTTCCTTTATTGCGCAGCGGCTGTTTCAGTCGGTGCTCGTGATGTTGACGGTGGCGCTGATTGCGTTCTCCATGTTCCGCTACGTGGGCGATCCGGTCGCCAGCATGGTCGGACAGGACACGACGCCCGAACAGCGCGCGCAGTTGCGCGAACAGCTCGGCCTGGATGATCCCTTCGTCGTGCAGTACGCGCATTTCGTCATCAATGCGGTGCAGGGCGACTTCGGCATGTCGTACCGGCATCGCCGCCCGGTCAGCGACCTGCTCGAAGAGCGCATGCCGGCCACGCTGGAACTGTCGTTCGTGTCCGCCGTGATGGCGCTGGCGCTCGGCATACCGATGGGCATCTACACCGCGCTCAAGCGCCACGGCGTGCTGTCCAAGGCCTTCATGGCGATCTCGCTAGCGGGCATTTCGTTGCCCACGTTCCTGATCGGCATCCTGCTCATCCTGTTCTTCGGCGTGCAGCTGCGATGGTTGCCCAGCTTCGGGCGCGGCGACGTCGTGAGCCTGGGCTGGTGGACCACGGGCTTTCTCACCAAATCCGGATGGCTGGCGCTCATCATGCCCGCCATCACGTTGGCGCTCTTTCAGATGACCCTCATCATGCGCCTGGTGCGCGCAGAGATGCTGGAAGTGCTGCGCGCCGACTTCATCAAGTTCGCGCGGGCACGCGGGCTGCCGGAGCGGCTGATCAATTTCCGCCATGCGCTCAAGAACACGATGGTGCCGGTCATCACCATCACCGGCTTGCAGCTCGGTTCCATCATTGCCTTCGCCATCATCACCGAGACCGTGTTCCAGTGGCCCGGCATGGGCCTCTTGTTCATCCAGGCCATCAGCATGGTGGACATCCCGGTCATGGCGGCCTACCTGGTGTTGATCGCGTTCATGTTCGTGGTCATCAACCTGGTTGTCGACCTGCTGTATTTCGCCGTAGACCCGCGTCTGCGCGTGCAGAGCAAGTGAAAGGCGGTAAAAAAGGAACTCGCATGATTGCTCGCATCGCTCCCTTCTTCACACGCGCCGCCGACAGCGACCTGTGGCACAGCTTCAAGCGTTCGCCCGGCGCGATCATTGCCGCCGTCGTCACGCTGGTCATCGTGCTGGGCGCGCTGTTCGCGCCGGTCGTGGCGCCGCACAATCCCTTTGACCTCGCGTCCTTGAGCATCATGGACGCCAACACGCCGCCGGCCTGGGAAGAGGGCGGCAGCCCCGACTTCCTGCTCGGCACGGATGATCAGGGCCGCGACATCCTGTCGGCCGTCATGTACGGCTCGCGCGTGTCGCTGCTGGTCGGCTTTGCCTCGGTGCTGTTTTCGATGGTGCTGGGCGTGACGCTCGGGCTCATCAGCGGCTACGCGGGCGGACGCGTCGACAGCTTCATCATGCGTATCGCCGACGTGCAGCTCTCGTTTCCGGCGATCCTGGTCGCGCTGCTGATCGACGGCGTGGCGCGCGGACTGCTGCCGCGCGACATGCATGACCAGCTTGCGCTCTACGTGCTGATCTTCGCCATCGGCATTTCCGGCTGGGTGCAATACGCCCGCACGGTACGCGGCTCGACGCTGGTCGAGCGCAACAAGGAGTACGTGCAGGCGGCCAAGCTGATCGGGATCGGCCCCATCACCATCCTGCGCCGCCACATCCTGCCCAACGTCATGGGGCCGGTGCTGGTCATCGCCACCATCCACCTGGCGATCGCCATCATCACCGAGGCCACGCTGTCGTTCCTGGGCGTGGGCGTGCCGCCGACCGCGCCTTCACTGGGCACGCTGATCCGCATCGGCAACAGCTATCTGTTCTCGGGCATGTGGTGGATCTCGATATTCCCCGGCATCGCGCTGGTGGCGCTGGTGCTGTCGGTCAACCTGCTGGGCGACTGGCTGCGCGACGCGCTCAACCCCAAGCTGCGCTGAGGACGCCATGGCCCTGCTGAACATTGAAGACATCCGTATCGAATTCCCCAGCCGCCGCGGCACGCTGGTGGCGGTGGACGGCGTTTCCCTGTCGCTGGAAAAAGGCGAGATCCTGGGCGTGGTGGGCGAATCCGGCGCGGGCAAATCCACCATCGGCAACGCCGTCATCGGATTGCTCGAAGCACCCGGACGCCTGGCCGGCGGTTCGGTGCTGCTGAACGGCGAACGCATCGACACGCTGACGCCTGCACAGAAACGCAAGGTGCGCGGCCGCCGCATCGGCATGATCTTCCAGGATCCGCTGACGTCGCTAGACCCGCTGCAGACGGTGGAGAGCCAGCTCGTGGAAACGATGCTGGTGCATCTGGATCTGACGCACGACGCGGCAAAAAAGCGCGCCGTGCAGCTGCTGGCGCAGGTTGGCATCGACCAGCCCGAGCTGCGCGTGCAGCAGTATCCCCATCAGTTTTCGGGCGGCATGCGGCAGCGCGTGGTGATCGCGCTGGCGCTGTGCTGCGAACCCGAGGTCATCATCGCCGACGAGCCCACCACCGCGCTCGACGTGTCGATCCAGGCGCAGATCCTGGACCTGCTTAGAAAGCTGTGCCGCGAAGAGCAGGTGGGCATGATCATCATCACGCACGACATGGGCGTGATTGCGGATGTGACGGACCGCGTCGCGGTGCTGTATCGCGGCAAGCTGGTCGAGCAGGGTCCGACGGCAAAGATTTTGGGCGACCCCGACCACGCGTACACGCGCAGCCTGATCTCGGCCGTGCCGCGTCCGGACATCAAGCTCAAGCGTTTTCCGCTGGTGACTTACATCGAATCCGTGCGCACGCCCGCGCAGCCGCTGGACCTGGCCACGCACTGGCTGGGGCAGCGCCGCGACTTCGGCAAGCGCACGGACGGTCCGCTGGTCCAGGCGCGCGACCTGTCCATGCGCTTTGTGCTCAAGAGCGCCTTCTTCAAGCGCAACCAGCGCACGCTGGACGCGGTCAAGCGCGTGAATCTGTCCATCGGCGAAGGCGAGGTCTTCGGTCTGGTCGGCGAATCCGGTTCGGGCAAGTCGACCGTGGCGCGGCTGATATCGGGGCTTTACACGCCCAGCGAAGGCTCCGTCACGTTCGGCGGCACCGATCTCACGGCGCTCAAGGGCGAGAAGGAACTCAATCCGTTTCGGCGCCAGATCCAGATGATCTTCCAGGATCCGTTCTCGTCGCTGAACCCGCGCATGCGCGTGCTGGACATCGTGGCCGAGCCCATCCGCTTCCACAAGCTTGCCGCCAGCGAAGCCGAAACGCGCGGCATCGTCGCCGACCTGCTCGACGTGGTGGGCCTCGCCGACCGCGCCGCCGAACGCTTCCCTCACGAGTTCTCGGGCGGCCAACGCCAGCGCATCTGCATCGCGCGGGCGCTGGCCACACGGCCGCGTTTTCTGATCTGCGACGAGCCCACCTCGGCGCTGGACGTCTCCATTCAGGCGCAGATCCTGAACCTGCTGAAAGACCTGCAGGAAGAGCTTGGCCTGACCATGCTGTTCATCAGCCACGACCTGCCGGTGATCCGCCAGATGTGCGACCGCGTCGGCGTGATGCGCCACGGCGAACTGCTGGAAGTGGCCGACACGGAAACCCTGTTCGAACGCCCGCAGCATCCCTACAGCCAACATCTGCTCGGTCTGATGCCTCGCCTGCAATCCATGTCCCGCGAAGGGCTGGACGTGGTGGGCTGAGACCGCGCGCCAACGGAGTCCACTGACATGAGCGAGTCACGGCAAACCCTCTTCATCGGCGGCAAGGTATTCGACGGAGAGGGGCGCACGCTGCCCAACCACGGCGTGCTGGTCGAGGGCGCACGCGTGGCCCGCGTGGCGCCTGCGGGCGAATTCTCGGGTTATGCGGGCGCACGGGTCGACACTACCGGCATGACGCTCATGCCCAGCCTGGCGGATTGCCACGTGCATCTGGTCTACACGGGCGGTGCGGACCCCAACGCGCAATTGAGCAAGCAGGGTCCGGCGCAGATCACGCTGACCGCACTGGAGAACGCACAGGCCAGCCTGCGCGGCGGCGTCACGGCGCTGCGCGACTGCGGCGGCAAGGACTATCTGGAATTCGGCGTGCGCGACGCCATCGCGCGCGGCGTGTTTCCCGGCCCGACCATCAAGGCCTCAGGCCGCATCATCTGCATGACGGGCGGCCACGGCAACCGCATCGGCCGCGTGGCCGACGGTTGCGAGGAAGTGGTCAAGGCCGTGCGCGAACAGGTTCACGCCGGGTGCGACCTGGTCAAGATCATGGCCACGGGCGGCGTCATGACGCCGGGCGTCAGCCCCATGGATGCGCACTACAGCTTCGACGAAATGAAGGCGGGCGTGCACGAGGCCAAGCGCTTTCGCAAAAGCACCGCCAGCCACGCGCAGGGCACGCAGGGCATCCTGAATGCGGTGCGCGCCGGCATCGATTCGATCGAGCACGGCATCTTCATGGACGACGACTGCCTGCGCGAGATGCTGGAGGCCGAGACGTATCTGGTGCCGACCATCGCCGCCGTGCGCAACATCATCGCCAACGCCGACAACGGCATTCCCGCCTACGCGGTGGAAAAGGCCCGCGCGGTGGAACAGCGCCATCGCGAGTCGTTCCAGATGTACTACAAGGCAGGCGGGCGCATCGCGCTGGGCACCGACGCGGGCACGCCGTTCAATCTGCATGGCGAGAACGCCATGGAACTGGCGTACATGGTGGAGTTTGGCATGACGCCGGTGGACGCGTTGATCGCCGGCACGTCACGCGGCCATGACCTGATGGGCATGACCGATCACGGCGTGATTGCAGAAGGCAAGGTGGCCGACCTGCTGCTGGTGCAGGGCGACCCCGCCGAAGACATCATGAAGGCCGCCGACAAACGCTTTCACGTCGCCGTGCTGCGCAACGGCGAACTTGCGGCGGGGGCCTTGCCGTTCTGAATGTCAGGGCGCCGGCGCGGCGCCCGGCGAATTGCGCATGAACATCTGGCTCAGGAAGATCTCGACGGGGATGCGCTTGCCGTTGATGTCGACTTGGCCCTCCCGGTAGTCCGCCTCGAACTGGATCACGCCGTCCTCGATACGGGCCCAGGTCGATGCGGCGACCAGGCCACGCAGCCCTGCGGCTTCCCGTTCGGCCGCCGACCGGGCCGCCTCACGCGTGGCGCCCTTCAGTTCCGCCCGCGCCGCGATCACGTCGGCCAGGTTTTCCGGCGACAGCTTCAGCCGCACGCTCAGGTTGCGCACGACCTCCTTGGCGACGGCGATGGGATCGCGTTTCCAGAATGACGGCGAATCCAGTCCGATATCCAGGCTGAGCGACGACGTGCCCCGAGCCGTGTCGACCTGCAGCGTCGACAGCGTGAAGCTGGGACGGGCCAGGAGGAACTTCAACAGGTGGGACGCGGCAAGCATCTCGTCGCCACGAGGCAGCTCGCCTTTTTTCATGCGTGACGGCGCGCCTGCGGTGCCTTCCTGAAACGCCTTGAGCGACGCCACATCCATGTCCTTGCCTGCCGCCGCCATCCGCAGCTTGGCAATATGCAGACCGCGCACGCTGATGCTGCCGACATCGAGCGTCATTTTGCCGGTCATGCGCTCGGGGGTGCCTTCCGAACCGAGCGTCAGCGCAATGTCCTTCAGGCCCAGCGGCAGCTTGTCCATATTGGACGCCCATTGCTTGACCGTCAGCGTCGTGCTGCTCGCGGAGGACTCTGCCGCACCGGACAATTCATGGGACAACGCCAGAGCATCGAGGGTCAGCGTGTTGGGATTGCCCCTGATCACTTCGGTCAGCGAGGCCTTGTCGACGGCGAGTGACACCGTGTCGCGCGTGCCGTCGCCGGCATGTTTGACCTGCATCTGCAAGCCCGAGAAGTCGAACGTGATCGGAACGTCGGCATACTTCACCGGCGCCAGCGCCAGATCGCCCGAGAAGTCGCGGTCATATGCGAACAGGAAATTCGCCGTCACCGGCGCCGATCCGCCGGCCGCCGCGAACCAGGCGGCTGCGTCGGGCGTCTGGGTCATGTGCAGCCGGCCCGCCGCCATCACGGGCGCGACATCGCCTGAAGCGAGCCGAGAAGCAGGAAACGGACCGTGTTCAATCTTGCTCGTGAACGCGAATGCCTTCTCGGCCGGCTTGCGGCCAGACTGCACGTTGGCCTTCACCCCGAACCGCGCATCGGAAGAAAACACGCCGCGTTCGAACGATTGCAGTTCGAGCGTCACGGGCACGCCCAGCTTTGCACTCAGGCGCTGCGCCTCTGCATTCAACGCCTGCACGTCCTGCGTCAGCCGGGCTTCGATTTTCTTGCCGGTGTACCACGCGGTGCCGACCCACGCCGCAGCCACCACCGCCACAACCACGCCACCCGCCGCGATCCGCTTGTTCATGATGCCTCTGTCCGTTTGAGATACGCCGAGATTGCCGCAAGGGCCGATCATAAAGAAAAACGGGCTGTCGCAAGGACAGCCCGTCGCAGGCGGCGCCGGAAAAACCGCGGCGCGCCAATCGTGTTGCGGCAGCTTAGCGCATGCCGCCCAGCACGCCGCCCATCGCCATCATCAGGAACTGCTGCAGCGGCATCTTCTTGCCGTTGAAGTCGACCTGGCCGTCGGCGTAGTTCAGGTAGGAGACGATGTTGTTGTTTTCGATCTTGCCCAGGCCCATTGCGGTGGCCATGGTGCCGACCATTTCAACCTGGCCCTTGGCGGTCTGCGCGGCTTGTTCGGCCGCGACACCGCGCATTTGCGGTTCGATGGCCATCAGATCCGACAGGTTGCCCTTGGACAGCACGAGCTTGGCATCCAGCTTCTTCAGGGCCTGCAAGGCCATGTCGGAAGCGTCGCCTTCCAGCGCGGCCGGCTTGACCAGCGCCATGTTCAGGTTGAACGTCGACGTGCCGTTGGCGGTGCGCACTTCCAGCGGGGACACGGCCAGCGTCGGGTTGCCCGCCAGCAGTTGCTCGAAGTTGGTCTTGAGCAAGGCCTTTTCTTCGTCCGTGAATTGCGGCGTCTGCTCTTCGCCCTTGCTTTGCAGCATGCGACGCGAGCCGGCCTCATAGATGTCGTTCAGGGACTTCAGCGCCTTGGAGTCCAGGTTTTGCGCGTCGATGACCAGCTTCATGCCGGCCATGTCCTTGGCCTGCACGTTGATCATGCCGAAGTCCACGGCCATCTTGGCGCCCATGGCCGGACCGTTCTCGGTCATGTCCACGGCGATCGACGTGTCCTTGAGCTGAACGGGCGGCTTTTCGCGCGACGTGATCGTCCAGTCCTTGAACGTCACCTTCTGGCTGCCCACGTACATGTCGTTGGCAGCCGGCTTCAGGTCGCTGGTCAGGGTGATGCCCTTGACCGCCATGGCGGTGATGTCGCTGTTGTCGGACGGGCCCGACATTTCAACGCTGTCGACAACCACGTCGAAAATGCCGCGCTTGGTGGACGTGGCGTAATCAAAGTCGCCCTTCATGCCCGAGAACACGAGCTTGGTGGTGTCCTTGGCGACTTCGACCGGGGCCATGTTGAACGTGCCGGTGATGTCCTTGCCGTAGCTGACGCTGTAGTGGCCCGACAGCGGCACAGCGCCCTTGGCGGCGGCGAACCATTCGTTGACGGTGGGCGTCTCTTCCAGCGCGAAGTCGCTGGCCACCATGGCCGGCATGAACTTGCCCGACTTCAGGTTGGAGAACGGCAGGGGGCCGTGGCTCAGGTGTTCGATGAAGACCACGTCGCGTTCTTGCGCCGGCTTGCCTTCGGCGGCGGGCGTGGTGAACTTGATGCGATAGCGGGAAGTCGAGGTGAAGACGCCGCGCTCGAACGACACCAGCTCGGCGACGGCGTTGATGCCCCACTTGTCGGAGGCCTTCTTGAGCTCGACGTTCGAGTCCTCAATGGCCTGCTTGACGAAGGCTTCGGCCTTTTGGCCCGTGTACCAAGCCGTGCCGGTCCAGACCGCGCCCAGCGCGACGACGATGCCAACCAATGCCGATTTCTTCATTGCATCCCTTTTATTTTGAATAGATGAAAGCCGACGGATTATAGGGAGGGCCGACTAGGGAAAACACTTATTTTGTTCGAATTTAATTCAAAATATTGCTGAATGATTCTATAGCGGCATGTCTGGCGCTTGCTGCGCCGCCACATCAGCTACAATCCGTTCCGTGCGCCAAGCCAATCTGCGCACGTCCGCTAGGCCCTTCGCCGCCAAGCTTCGCCCTGATGGGCGCTTCCCCTTTTCTCCTTATTCGACCGCCTGGATTGGAGTCTCTCAAATAGAGCGACAGGCTGCCGCTGGAGCTGTTTTGACTACCACTTCCCCTTTCGCCGACCTCGGGCTGGCTGATTCGCTGTTGCGCGCCATTGCCGACACCGGCTACACCGCGCCCACACCCATTCAAGCCCAGGCCATTCCGCAAGTGCTGAAAGGCGGCGACCTGCTCGCAGCCGCTCAGACCGGCACCGGCAAGACCGCTGGCTTCACGCTGCCGATCCTGCACCTGCTGTCGCAGAAAAAGCCCGAGGCCCGCAAGCCCGGCCACCCCCGTTGCCTGATCCTGACCCCGACGCGTGAATTGACCGCGCAGGTCGCCGAATCGGTGCAAACCTACGGCAAGTACACCTCGCTGACGTCCATGGTGATGTTCGGCGGCGTCAATATCAACCCCCAGATCTCCGCGCTGCGCAAGCCGCTGGACATCCTGGTCGCCACCCCTGGCCGCCTGCTGGACCACTGCGGCCAGAAGACGGTGGACCTGTCGGGCGTCGAAATCCTGGTGCTGGACGAAGCCGACCGCATGCTGGACATGGGCTTCATCCGCGACATCCGCAAGATCCTCGCGCTGCTGCCCAAGCAACGCCAGAACCTGCTGTTCTCGGCCACGTTCTCCGACGAGATCCGCACGCTGGCGCGCGGCGTGCTGAACAATCCGGGCGAAGTCTCGGTCACCCCGCGCAACACCGCCACCGAGCTGGTCACGCAGACCGTGCACATCGTCGAGCAACACCACAAGCGCGACCTGATCAGCCACATCATCCGTGAAAGCGGCTGGCACCAGGTGCTGGTCTTCACGCGCACCAAGCACGGCGCCAACCGCCTTGCCGAAAAGCTCGTGAAGGACGGCCTGACCGCCGCGGCCATCCACGGCAACAAGAGCCAATCGGCCCGCACACGCGCGCTGGCCGGCTTCAAGGACAGCACCGTGACCGTGCTGGTCGCCACCGACATCGCCGCCCGCGGCCTGGACATCGACCAGTTGCCGCAGGTAGTGAACTTCGAGCTGCCCAACGTGCCGGAAGACTACGTCCACCGCATCGGCCGCACGGGCCGCGCCGGCGCCACCGGCGCCGCGGTCTCGCTGGTCGACAACAGCGAAATCAAGCTGCTCAAGGACATCGAGCGCCTGATCAAGAAGACGATCGAACGCAAGCCCGTGGAAGGCTGGACGCCCCCCACGACCAGCGCAGCCGCGTTTGAACGCCAGGAACGCGACGAAGACTCGCGCAGCATGCGTGGCGGTCCCCGCAATGGCGGCCGCGGCGGCAACGGCGGCTCGGGCCGCTCCTCGCGTCCCGCCCAAGGCCAGCCGCGCGCAGCGGC
>DMTA01000077.1 GCA_003454835.1 Achromobacter sp.
CGCCTCGATGACGCCGACCGCCTGCGCGCCTTCGCCCGCGCGGATCGCGCCCTCGGCGCGGATGTCCTCGCCGGCGATCAAGCCCCATCCGCAGGCGAGGTGCTCGCCCGACTGAATTGAACCCCCAGCTTGAATACCGCAGCCGGCATTGATTTCCTGTTCCGCGCGCACGCCGCCGCCGGCCTTGATGCCTTGCCCGCACTTGATGCCACCTTGCGTGCTGATGTCCTGGCCGGCATGCAGGTGTCCGGTGACAGCCAAATCCTGTCCGGCGCAGATGTCCCACTTGGCGCGCACATTTCCGCCGCAATCCAGGCGCGTCGCAATCTCGATGCCCCAGTCTGCCGCCACGTCACCGCCGGCGCGCAAATTGCCGCCGCTGGCTATGTTGCCGCCGGCGGTGATGTTTTCACCCGCCACGATCGACTCGCCGGCGCGAATGCCGCCGCCCGTGATGAGGCTTCGGCCCGCGCGCACCACCGTGTCCACGTTGATGCCCATGCGGACTTCCAGCGTTCCCGCAAACACGATGGCGTTGGCATCCAGCGTATCCAGCCGCAACACGGCGTCTGTCGGACCGAATTGATCCAGCAGCCAGCAGGCGTCGCCCACGCGGCCGTCGGCGACCAGGGCGTCGAGCACGGCCTGATAGTCCCCCTGGCCGTTGTGATCGCGGAGGAACCATTTGTAGCCGCCCGCGCAGGGGTTCTTGGCTTTGACGAATTTCTTGGTGAGTTGCATGGTGCTGAATCGAAAGTGCGATGCGTGGCCGCTGCGCAAGCCGCGTAGGACGTGCGAGTGGCGAAATGGAGACGAGCGCCCGCCACACGGCAGTGCGCCCGCCGGCCGGTTTCAGGCTGCAGGACGCGCGGATGTGCGCAGGCAGCCGGCAACGGGCCGGAGCAAGGAAATCAGAAGGGGAAAAGGCGGGCGATTAGCCGGGCTTGGACCGCGCGTAAGCGGAACGCGCGGCGACCTCCTGCGAACTCAACAGCGTTGAGCGCAGGGCGCAGAGAGCGCAGGTGACGCAGGGAAGGGAGGATATATCGGATTGCACGGGGCAGATGCTACCACCCGGGCAATTGCCGTCAAGCGGGGACGGATGCAAACAGGGGCGACAGCCGCAAACCACTGGCGGGCGCCCCTGCGTCAGATTGCGATCAGTTCGTCAGGACGATGTTGCGGTCCTTGGCGATGCGCTGGCGCAGTTCAAGTTCGCGCTTGATCTGCGCGGCGTACTCGGCCGGCGTGTTGCCGTCCACGATCGATCCGCCGTCGGCCAGGCGCTGGGCGATCTTCGGATCCTTCAGGGCCTTGACCGCGGCGGCGTGGACGCGGTCGACCACGGCTTGCGGCGTGCCGGCAGGCGCCACCAGGCCGTACCACGCCATGTTGTCCATGTCGGGCAGGCCGCCTTCGGCGAACGTCGGCACATCCGGCAAGGCAGGCAGGCGCTTGGGCGCCGCCACGGCCAGCGCGCGCAGCTTGCCGGCCTGGATGTGCGGCATGGACGAGGGCAGGTTGTCGAACTGGACGTTCACCTGGCCGGCGATCACGTCGTTCAGCGCCGGGCCCGAGCCGCGGTAGGGCACGTGAACCATGTCGGTCTTGGTCAGCGATTTGAACAGCTCACCGTCCAGGTGGCTGATGCCGCCCGCGCCCGACGACGCATAGCTGTATTTGCCAGGGTTGTTCTTGAGCAGGGTGATGAACTCGGCCAGGGTCTTGGCGGGTACGCTCGGGTTGACCGTCATGACGTTGGGCACGTTCACCATGTTGGTGATCGGCGTGAAGTCCTTGAGCGGGTTGTACGGGTTCTTGGGATTGGTGGCCGGGTTGGTGGCCATGGTGCTGACCGTGGCCACGCCAAGGGTGTACCCGTCGTTGGCAGAGCGCACCAGGGCGTCGGCGCCGATGGAACCTCCGCCGCCAGCGCGGTTTTCCACGACGACAGGCTGACCGAGTTCACGGCCCAGGCCCTCGGCGACGACGCGCGCCACGATATCGGTGGTGCCGCCGGCCGCAAACGGGACGATCAGGCGGATGGGTTTATTGGGGTAGGGGTCTGCGGCCTGGGCAGCGGAAGTCAGGCAGGCGCCGGCGATGGCGGCGGCCAGGACGGCCTTGGCATGTGACAACACGTTCAAGAGTCTTCTCCATATTGTTGTTCCGAGCCGGCCATCTTGCCGGGCCGGCTTCGGTGAGGCGCGCATTGCCGGGGTGTCGCAAGCCAACGCCTCGTGGCCGCATTCCACACAGGTATGTCCCCATGGTCAACTCGGGATTGTCCCTGCCATGAGAAATCGCAAAATTCCTAGCGCGTCCAAAAAAAACGCGGAGATGACAGAAGTTACAGGAAAAAGTCAGTCTGACAGGCAGTTGAATACAAATTGAGAAGCTTTCGGTGCGCAATCACTGCGCAGTCATCTTGCTGTCATTAGCTGGGTACGTACATAAATCTCTGCATAACTTACAAGAATCTGATATTTTTCGGATGAGATTCTTGCCCGGTCTTGCAAGAAAGCTATTGCGTTTGTTTCTGTCTGCGCCGTTCAATTGGCGTTGGTTGATGTCCCCTCGGGGCAACGTGTAGTGCAGCGACGCACCGGGCCAAGGGTTCCGTCCGTTTTTCAATCCCCGGTCTGTTTCGTCTCTCGCTGCGTTGCGCTGGCGGGAGGGGGCCCGGACATTTTCGGAACGCTATGTCGCTGATCCTGATCCTCGCTCTGCCGTTCGCCGGCAGTCTGTGCGCCGCGCTGCTGCCTTCCAACGCCCGCAACGCCGAGGCATGGTTGGCTGGTCTCATCGCCCTCGCGTGCGTGGTTCTGATCGCGACGCTGTATCCGGACGTCGCCAACGGTGGCGTCGTACGAGCCGACATGCCTTGGGCGCCCGCCCTGGGGCTGCAATTCACCCTGCGCATGGACGGCTATGCGTGGCTCTTTGCGCTGATCGTCTCCGGCATGGGCGCGCTGGTTGTGCTGTACGCGCGCTATTACATGTCACCGGAAGACCCGGTCCCGCGTTTCTTTTCCTTCTTCCAGGCCTTCATGGGCGCCATGCTCGGCGTGGTGCTTTCGGGCAACCTGATCCAGCTCGTCCTGTTCTGGGAAATGACCAGCCTGGCGTCGTTCATGCTGATCGCGTACTGGCACCATCGCCTGGACGCGCGCCGGGGCGCGCGCATGGCGCTGACGGTCACCGGGGCGGGCGGTCTCTGTCTGCTGGCCGGGGTGCTGATCCTGGGCCATATCGTCGGCAGCTACGACATGGACCGCGTGCTGGCGTCGGGCGACCTGGTCCGCGCCGACCCCTGGTATCCGGCGGTGTTGGTGCTGGTGGCGCTGGGTGCGCTGACCAAAAGCGCGCAATTCCCGTTCCATTTCTGGCTGCCCAACGCCATGGCCGCGCCCACCCCGGTGTCCGCCTATCTGCACTCGGCCACGATGGTAAAGGCGGGCGTCTTCCTGCTGGCGCGCTTCTGG
This sequence comes from Achromobacter sp., assembly GCA_003454835.1. Classification (GTDB taxonomy): domain Bacteria; phylum Pseudomonadota; class Gammaproteobacteria; order Burkholderiales; family Burkholderiaceae_B; genus Achromobacter. The sequence continues at coordinate 3,486 of DMTA01000077.1, forward strand.
CCCGTGCTGTCCGGTACCGACGAATGGTTCTGGATCATCGGCGGTCTGGGACTCATCACCCTGGTGTTGGGCGCCTACGCCGCGATCTTCCAGCAGGACATGAAGGGTGTGCTGGCGTATTCCACGATCAGCCATCTGGGCCTCATCACGCTGCTGCTGGGTCTGAACAGCACGCTGGCGCTGGTGGCCGCCATCTTCCACATGATCAACCACGCCACGTTCAAGGCGTCGCTCTTCATGGCGGCGGGCGTGGTCGACCACGAAACCGGCACGCGCGACCTGGGCCGGTTGTCCGGCCTGTACAAGGCAATGCCCATCACGGCCACGCTGGCGATGGTGGCCGCGGCTTCCATGGCGGGCGTGCCGCTTCTGAACGGCTTCCTGTCCAAGGAAATGTTCTTTGCCGAGACAACCTTCGTCAGCGCCGACCGTTACGTCCAGCTTGGCCTGCCGCTGCTCGCCACCATTGCCGGCGCGTTCAGCGTCGCGTATTCGCTGCGCTTCATCCTGCAGGTGTTCTTCGGCCCCCCGGCCACCGATCTTCCGCGCGAACCCCACGAGCCGCCGCGCTGGATGCTGCTGCCCAGCGCGCTGCTGGTCTTGATGTGTCTGTTGGTGGGCATCGTTCCCAGCCTGACCGTCGGACCGTTCCTGGCCACTGCGGCGCAGAGCATCCTGGGCGAGAACATGCCCGACTACAGCCTGGCGGTCTGGCATGGCTTCAATCTTCCGCTGGCCATGAGCCTGGTCGCCACGACGGCGGGCGTACTGCTGTACCTGGCACTGCGCGCGCATCAACGCGCCAATCCGGGCCGGGTGCCGTTCATCTATCGCCTTGATGGCCGCCGCACTTTCGAGGCGCTGCTCGATGGTTCGAGCGTGGCCGCCGCCTGGCTGCTGCGTTGGGTGTCGTCCACACGGCTGCAGGTGCAAATGGTGCTGATTTTGGTCGGTACGCTGTTCGTCGCGTGGCTGCCGCTGCGCGCCGGCGGCTGGCTGGACGGCGCCGTGCGCCTGACGCCGGTCGACCCGGTGTTCGCCTTGCTGTGGATCGTAGGCGGCACGTGCGCGCTCGCCGCCGCGTTCCAGGCCAAGTACCACCGCCTGGCCT
>DMTA01000383.1:0-5154 GCA_003454835.1 Achromobacter sp.
GGCCACGGGCGAGCTGATCCGCGGTCTGCGGCTTGCGGATCTGTTCGCGCCGGACGGACCTCCCGCCGCGACCCGGGCGGCCAGCCCCCCTCAAAAGAGTTAAAATGGCGGGCTATTTTCTTGTTTGGCGGCTCGTTGCTGTCAAAGTCCTGTTGGCGTCTCACCTCAAACAATGACCACTATCCTCCCGAACCTGCCCACCGGCCAGAAAGTCGGCATCGCCTTTTCCGGCGGCCTGGACACCAGCGCGGCGCTCCTCTGGATGCGCAACAACGGCGCCATCCCCTACGCCTACACCGCCAACCTGGGCCAGCCCGACGAATCCGACTACGACGAGATTCCCCGCAAGGCCCTGGCCTACGGCGCCGAAAACGCCCGCCTGATCGACTGCCGCGCGCAGCTCGTGGCCGAAGGCATCGCCGCCCTGCAGTCGGGCGCGTTCCATATCTCGACCGCCGGCATCACGTACTTCAACACGACGCCCATCGGCCGCGCCGTCACCGGCACGATGCTGGTCGCCGCCATGAAGGAAGACAACGTCAACATCTGGGGCGACGGCAGCACGTTCAAGGGCAACGACATCGAGCGTTTCTACCGCTACGGCCTGCTCACCAACCCGGAACTCAAGATCTACAAGCCCTGGCTCGACCAGCGCTTCATCGATGAACTCGGCGGCCGTTCGGAAATGTCCGAATACATGCGCCAAGCCGGCTTCGACTACAAGATGTCGGCCGAAAAGGCCTACTCCACCGACTCCAACCTGCTCGGGGCCACGCACGAAGCCAAGGACCTGGAACAACTGAATTCCGGCATCCGCATCGTCAAGCCCATCATGGGCGTGGCGTTCTGGCGCGACGACGTCGCCGTCAAGGCCGAGGAAGTCACGGTGCGCTTCGAAGAAGGCCAGCCTGTCGCCCTGAACGGCGTCGAATACGCCGACCCCGTCGAACTGCTGCTCGAAGCCAACCGCATCGGCGGCCGTCATGGTCTGGGCATGAGCGACCAGATCGAAAACCGCATCATCGAAGCCAAGAGCCGCGGCATCTACGAAGCCCCGGGCCTGGCCCTGCTCTTCATCGCCTACGAGCGTCTGGTCACCGGCATCCACAACGAAGACACCATCGAGCAATACCGCGAAAACGGCCGCAAGCTGGGCCGCCTGCTCTACCAGGGCCGCTGGTTCGACCCGCAAGCCATCATGCTGCGCGAAACCGCCCAGCGCTGGGTGGCCCGCGCCGTCACCGGCGAAGTCACCATCGAACTGCGCCGCGGCAACGACTACTCGCTGCTGAACACCGTGTCGCCCAACCTCACGTACGCGCCCGAGCGCCTGTCCATGGAGAAGGTCGAAAACGCCCCCTTCACGCCGGCGGATCGCATCGGCCAGCTCACCATGCGCAACCTCGACATCGTCGACACGCGCGAGAAGCTGTTCACGTACGTCAAGACCGGCCTGCTCGCCTCCAGCGGCACGTCGCTGCCCCAACTGAAGGACACGACCTCGAAGAAGTAATTCTTCAAGGCCAAACAAAAAACCCTCGGTTTTCCACCGAGGGTTTTTTTTCGCCTGGCCAGCCGCGGCGCGGCGTGACCGGGACACGGGCAGCGTCGCGTCTACAACTCGACCTGCATGCCCATTTCCACAACGCGGTTCGCCGGGATCTTGAAGAACTTGGTGCTGCGGGTCGAATTGCGCGCCATGAACGAGAACACCGCGCGCCGCCAGCGCGACAAGGCGGGCTTCCTGGCTGCCACCACCGTCTGGCGCGACAGGAAGAACGACGTGCGCATCGGCTCCAGGTCCAGCTCCGGATAGGCTTCGGCAATCAGGCGCAGCGCCTCCGGCACGTCCGGGTCTTCCTTGAACCCGTACGTGACCGTTGCTGCCCAGCTCGACGCGCTGAGCTTGTTCACCTCGAAGCGCTCTTCCGGCGCGATATACGGCACGTCGGCCGACTGAATCGACAGGAACAGCACGTGGTCGTGCAGCACCTTGTTGTGCTTCAGGTTGTGCAGCAGCGCCGGCGGCACGTTGCCCGAATTCATCGTCATGAAGATGGCGGTGCCCGGCACGCGCGACGGCGGATACTGCTCGAGCTGTTCCATGAATTCCTTGAGCGGCTGGCGGTCGCGCTGTTGCATGTCGGACAAGAGGCGCCGGCCGCGCCGCCACGTCATCATCAGGGTGAACACGACAATCGCCACGACCAGCGGCAGCCAGCCGCCTTCGTGAATCTTGAAGACATTGGCCGAAAACAGCAGCACGTCCAGCAGCAGCAGCAAACCCAGCACCAGGAACCACATCATCCGTTTGATGCCCGTGCTGCCGCGCGGCAGCACCGCAAACGCCAGCACCGAGGTCGTGAACATCGTGCCCGTCACCGCAAATCCATAGGCCGCGGCAAGATTATCGGAATTGCGGAACCACAGCACCAGGATCAGCACCGCACACAGCAGCAGCGCGTTGACCTGCGGCAGGTAGATCTGGCCCTTTTCGATGGCGGACGTGTGCAGGATCTGCATGCGCGGCCAGAAACCCAGCTGCACGGCCTGGCGCGTCACGGAATAGGCGCCCGAAATCACGGCCTGCGACGCCACGATGGTGGCAATGGTGGCCAGCGCGACCAGCGGCGCCAGGCCCCATTCCGGCGCCATCAGGAAAAACGGATTGCGGATCGCAGTGGGGTCGCGCAGCAGCAGCGCGCCCTGGCCGAAATAGCACAGCGTCAACGCCGGCAGCACCATGCTGAACCAGGCCCGACGGATGGCCGGGCGGCCAAAGTGGCCCATGTCGGCATACAGGGCCTCGGCGCCGGTCAGCGCCAGCACCACTGCGCCCAGCAGCACGAAGCTGATCCAGGGCGCTTCGACGATGAAGCGCAGCCCCCACATCGGGTTCAGCGCGGCCAGGACCTCGGGCGTCTGCCAGATCTGCCAGCCGCCCAGGGCCGCCAGCGTGGCGAACCACACGAACATCACCGGGCCGAACAGCTTGCCCATGGCGGCCGTGCCATGCGACTGGATCGCAAACAACGCGATCAGCACGACCAGCGCGATCGGCACCACCCAATGGTCCAGCGTATGCGACACGATGCCGATGCCTTCCAGCGCCGACAGCACGGAAATCGCCGGCGTAATCATGCTGTCGCCGTAGAACAGCGCCGCGCCGAAGATGCCCAGCACGATCAGCACCCAGCGCAGCTTGCCTTCGCGCGCGCGCACCGCCAGTTCCAGCAGCGCCAGCGTGCCGCCCTCGCCGCGGTTGTCCGCGCGCAGCACCAGCATCACGTATTTCAGGGACACCACCACCATCAGCATCCAGAAGAGGATGGACAGCACGCCCAGCAGATGGGCCGGTTCCAGGTCGGTATGCACGCTCAGGCCCGTCAGGCACGCGCGCAGGGTGTACAGCGGGCTGGTGCCGATGTCCCCGTAGACCACGCCCAGGGCGCCCAGGACCAGCGCCGCGCGCGACGAAGGGGCGTGGGCGCCGCCGGGGTGACCTGGGGGCAAAGAAGCAGCGCTGACCGTGCCTTGGCTCATGATGCGGGTTCTTGGCGAGTGAGTTGAGCCCCCTTGCGAGGGCCGGGAAACACGACAGACAGCCGCGTTCCAGAAAAATCGGGCCGGCTGGTGAGCTTCCACCAGGCGCCGTGCGCGTGCGCGATTTCGCGCACGATGGCCAGTCCCAGGCCGGAACCGCCGGCCGTCGCGGTGGGCGACCGGTAGAAAGCCTCGAACACGCGGTCGCGTTCTTCGGGCGGGATGCCGGGTCCGTCGTCTTCGACGGTCAGAGATGGCGGGTTGGCGCCCACGATCAGCGTGATACGCCCCGTGGGGTTGCCATAGCGCAATGCATTGTCGATCAGATTGCCCAGCAGTTCGGCGAGCAGCAATGGGTCTGCGTCGATCCAGATGGGCGTTTCGGGCGCGGCCAGATCCAGCTCGTAATGCGCCTCGCGCACCCGCGGAAACCATTCGGCGCCGTGCACCCGCACCCACTCGCACAGGTCGATGCGCACAAAGCTGTCCTGTGGACGGGCATTGGGATCGGCGCGGGCCAGCACCAGAAGCTGCTGGCCCAGCCGGATCATGCGGTCGCTGACGGCCTTGATGCGCTCGGCGCGGGCCCGGACGTCGTCCGGCAAGGGGCGCGCCAGCATGAGCTCGGATTCCAGCCGCAGCCCCGACAGCGGCGTGCGCAGCTGATGCGCGGCATGACCGATGAAGCGCCGCTGCGCGGCCAGCGATGCATCCAGCCGCAGCAGCAGGTCATTGGTGTGGGTGACCAGCGGTTCGATCTCCACCGGCACGCCTGCAACCTCCAGCGGCTGCATGTCGTCGATGGAGCGTTGCCGGATTTCTTCGGACAGATGGTTCACCGACCGCAATCCGGACCGCACGCCCTGCATCACGACCCACGCAAACAGCGCGATCAGCGCCACCTGGCCCACGACCATCAGCCAGAAGAAGTCTTCCAGCATCCACAGCGACATGTCGATCTTGTGGGTGATCACCCAGGTTGCCGCCAGGTCCAGCAGGACGAGCAGCAGGATAGGCGGCATCAGTCGGATGACGAGATGCCGGGCAAGCGAACGAGAGGGAAGCATGGGAGGGCGCGCAGCCGGAGACGGTTGGGGGGTGCGTTCCTGCGTCATGGCGCGAAGCCCTCGATGAGGCGGATGAAAACGCGCGGACGGCTACCGCCGGCCGCGGCCGGCCCGTCAGGCCGTTTCCACATCCAGCATGTAGCCAAAGCCACGTACCGTCTGGATGCTGGCGCCGGTGCCTTCCAGGCGCTTGCGCAAGCGGTACACGTAGACTTCGACGGCGTTCTCGCTGAAATCCGCGTCCCAGGCGGACAGGGAATTGACGATCTGGCGCTTGGTCACGACGCGGCCCACGCGGGCCATCAGCATTTCGAGGACGGAAAGTTCACGCACCGACAGCGACAGGCGCTGACCGTTGGCGCGGACTTCGCGGCCGACGGTGTCGAACACCAGCGGGCCGACTTCGATGAGCGGTTGGGCCTGGCCCGCGCGGCGCCGGCCGAAGGCGCGCACGCGCGCGGCCAGCTCGGGAAGTTCGAAGGGCTTGGTGACGTAGTCGTCCGCCCCGGCGTCCAGACCGGCAACGCGGTCTTCGATGCCATCG